>JAGQIT010000947.1 GCA_020431135.1 Myxococcales bacterium
GCCGATGATGAAGGTCGCGTCCTTGGCGATCATCGCCTCGGCGAAGGCGCCGATGTCGGTGACGGCGTTGCCGTAGGCGGCGTTGAAGCTGTAGCCCTCGCCCTGCATGTCCATCAGCGCCGCCGACTTGTAGACCTGGGCGGCGTCGCCGGGGACGACCATGTCCGCCATGATCAGGCGCGAGCGGCCGTCGTCGATCGGGAAGTCGTGCTCGACCAGCCAGCGGTGGGTGGCGTCGGGGGAGGTCTCGCCGGTGCCGCCGAGCACCCAGGTCTTGGAGCGCGCCGTCAGGTAGACGATGTAGTAGCCGCGATCGGCGTAGGCCTGGACGAGCGCCGTCGCGGCCTCGCGCGCGATCGGATCGTAGGTCCCGTCGACCTTCTGCATCTCCCACTCCTCGTTGCTGATCGTCAGGGTCTCGTCGATGTCGAAGACGATCGCCTGCAAGCACTCGCCGGAGCCGGTGGTGCTGGTGCTGGTTTCGCTGTCGGTGCTGCCGCCGTCGTCGCCCGAGCACGCGGCGGGGACCAGGGCGAAGAGGCCGACGACGAGAACGAGGCGCCCGAGGGCGCGACGGGAGATCCGCGAGCGAACGAAGGTCACCTCGCCAGGCTAGCGCAGCCCTCGCCCGCCCCTCACGCATGTATTTCCGCCGCCCGCGGAGCCGACACGAGGGCACGCGAACGCGGTCGAGGGCCGGCGCGGCCCTCAACACCCGTGCGCGCGCTCACAATCGCGCACGCGCGACGCCCGTTCATGGCGGCGCGAGCGAACGGCTGCGTCTGCGGGGCAGGCGTCGGGCGGCACGCCGCCAGGATGAGCGCCTGCCCCACGAGGGCGACCACACGCATGCCGAGACAGTGTAGCGCGGCGACGCGTCTACAGCCGCTCGGCTGCCGCCGATGATCGCGGCGAGGCTAGGCCCGGCGCGCCTCGAGCTTGACGAGCTCGCGCTCGCTCACCGACGCCAGGTACTCCTCCCACTTGCGGATCGTCAGCGCCTGGAACTCGTGGACCGCCGGGTTGAGCTCGGCGATCGGCGCCTGCCAGTGCTCGTTGTAGCCCTCCTGCTCGGCCTCGACGGCGTCGCCGTCCTCCTGCAGGAGCGGGCCGACGAGCGTGTGCTTGGCGATCCGCAGGAGCGGATCCATCGCCCAGCGCGGCAGGCCGATCGGCAGCCCCGGCACCTTGAACGCCTTGAAGTAGAAGAGGAAGAAGGCGCGCGTGGTCTGCTCGTCGATCGGCAGGACGAAGCAGTAGTGCTTGATCTTGTCGTCGGTGTTCGACCACTGGTACGGGTACTCGTAGCAGAGGTCCATCGCGTTGGTGTTGACCTTGTCGCGATCGACGAAGAGCCCCGAGATCGGCCCGCGGCCGACCTTGGTGTCGTACGAGACGTAGACCCGATCGCCGACCGTCTCGAGCTTCTTCAGGGTCGCGTCCTCGAAGGGCCGGAACTTGCGGTGGAGGTAGGCGTGGGTGAAGTCGCTGACGTTGTCGATGATCATCGAGTGGTGGGCCCTCCACTCGAAGTCGGCGATGACGTGACCCCAGGCGTCGGCGCCCTCGAGCTCCGGGATCGTCGGGATCGCGCGCTCGCCGGCCCGCGCCGGATCGCCGAAGAACACCCAGACGAGGCCGTAGCGCTCGACCACGGGCTGATGCCCCAGCTTGATGTTCGGCATCTTCTTGCCGAAGAGATCGTGGGGGACGTGGGCGAGGTGCCCCTCGCGGTCGTACTCCCAGCCGTGGTACGGGCAGACGACGTTGCAGCCCTTGACGTGGCCGACCGAGAGCTTGAGCTGGCGGTGGGCGCAGCGGTTCTCGACGGCGGCGACCTTGCCGTCGTCGCCGCGGTAGAGGGCGTAGGAGCGCCGCCAGAAGACGACCTCCTTGACCTCGCCGCGGCCGAGCTCGCGGCTCTGGAGCACCGGGTACCAGTAGTTGGGATCGAGGCCGGCGGCGCGGACCTTCTGCCGCCGGTTCTTCGCCTCGGCGAAGGTCGGCGGGCGCCCGGGTCCGGGCGGCGCGGTCGTGCTCTGGGGCTGGCTGCTCTGGCTCATGGCGGCGGCTCCTCTCTGAAGGGAAGGCTCTCGGCGGGCTAGCGGCGCCGGCGGTAGCGGAGCCGGCACGGCGGCTGCGGCCCGGCGATGATGTTGCTGTAGTCGACGACGTAGGACGCCGGCGGATCGACGAGCTCGAAGTCGAAGTTGCGCAGGAGGTGGCTCCACAGCGCGCGGAGCTGGAGCTGGGCGAAGATGATCCCCATGCAGCGGTGGCGGCCGGCGCCGAAGGCGATGTGGCCGTAGGGCGAGCGCTTGTCCTCCTCGCGCCCGGGGCCGAAGCGGTAGGGATCGAAGCGGTGGGGGTCGGCGAAGATCGACGGGATCCGGTGGCCGACCGACGGCGACGCCATCATCATCGTCCCGGCCGGGATGTCGTAGCCGCCGAACTCGAGGTCACGCAGCGCCTTGCGCATCAGCATGATCAGCGGCGGGTACATGCGCAGCACCTCCTTGACCGTCCACTCGAGGACGTTCATCGCCCGGAGGTCGTCGAGGCCGACGTCCTTGCGATCGCCGAGCACCCGCTCCTGCTCGGCCCGGAGGTCCGCGGCGATGTGCGGGTGCTTGGCGATGTTCACCCCGGTCCACGCCAGGGTCACGCCGCTGGTGTGGTGGCCGGCGAACATGATCGTCAGGAGCAGGCCGGTGATCTCCGCGGCCGTCAGCTCGCGGCCGTCCTTGTAGGTCGCCTCGAGGAGCGTCTGCATGAAGTCCTCGGAGTCGGAGCCGTCGCGCCGGCGCTGCTCGACGATGCCGCCGATCATCTCGCCGAGCTTGACCCGCGCCTGGTCGCGGCGGATGTGCGACGGCGACGGGAAGTTCGGGGCGAAGAGGGAGAGCGTGTTCATCCCCGCCTCGAGGTCGTGATAGAGGTGGGCGAACTCGCCGCTGAGGTGCTTGCGGAAGCCCTCGCCGAGGAGCGAGCGGCTCGACGTGTAGATCGTCAGCTCGTTGCCGACCTCGATCATGTTGACGACGCCCTCGTCGCCCCACTTGCCGAAGTACTCCTCGGCCTCCTGGATGAAGCCGTCGGCGTAGGTCCGCAGCCGCGACTCGCGGAGCGCGGCGTGGAAGAAGCCGAGCTGCTCGCGCATGATCTCGGGCTCGGCGTCGTAGGCGATGCCCTTGCCGAAGACCGGGACGGTGAAGCGGTAGACCTCGCGCTGATCGACGTCCTTGTCGCGCCAGCGGAAGTACTTCTCCTGCGCGCGGTGGCCGGTCATGACGACGGTCGGTCGCCCGGGCAGGCGCATCGAGAAGATGTCGCCGAACATGTCGCGCCCGCGCTGGATCAGGGCGATCGGATCCTTGCGCATCTCGAGGGCGTGGCCGAGCACGGGCACGCCTCCCGGGAGCATCGGCGGCAGGCGGTGGCCCGCGTGCTTAGGGGTCGCGCTCAGCGACGACCAGAGGTCCGTCGCGGCCTTGATTACCGGCGTAAGCTCCATCTCGCTCAGTCTCCTCGAAGGGGCTGAAATGCGGGCAGAACGTAGCTCACGGGCGCATTGCTGTAAACGAGGCGGCCCTTCGGCCATGTGACAAAAGTCCGCGGCCCACGTCACTCGAGCGCGCGACCGGGTGGGCTACCCTGCCGCCGTGGAAGCTCTGTCGATCCCGAGCACGCTCACCCTCGCCAACGTCCTCTGGGCGCTGCTCGGCCTCTCCGGGTTCATCGCCGCGCTCTTCGTCGCGACGATGCTCATCCCCGCCAAGGCCGTCCGCGGGATGCCGACGCCGAGCGGCGAGCGGCGCTACTACAAGCTCAACGGGATGGGCCTGTGGGTCTTCGCTCACATGGTTGTGATCGGCAGCACAGTGGTCTTCGGCGCGAGCCTGAGCCCGATCGTCACCACATGGTTCTGGCCGCTCCTCGTCGCGGCGAACGTGATCTCGATCGCCGCGTCGCTGTGGCTGTACGTCGGCGGCAAGCGCCGCGTCGCCGCCGGCGAGGCCGACGGCGAGATCACCGGCAACGCGCTCGCCGACTTCTGGTACGGCGTCGAGCTCAACCCGACGCTCGCCGGCGTCGACATCAAGATCTTCGCCTACCAGCCGTCGCTCATCGGCCTCCACGTCCTCGTCGCCGCCTTCGCCTACCTCCACGTCGAGACGGTCGGGACGATGACGCCGCAGATGTTCCTCTACCAGGCGTTCTGGTGGCTCTACCTCTACACGCACTACCGCGACGAGCCCGGGCTGACCTCGATGTGGGACGTCATCGCCGAGCGCTTCGGCTTCATGCTCGTGTGGGGCGACCTCACCCTCGTCCCCTTCTTCTACTGCATCGCCGGCTGGACCCTCGTCGGCCAGAGCGAGCCGATCTCGACGGCGGCGGCGCTCGGCCTCAGCGCGATGTTCCTCGTCGGCCTGTGGATCTTCCGCGGCGCCAACAAGCAAAAGCACCTCTTCAAGCTCGACCGCAACACGCCGATCTGGGGGAAGGTCCCCGAGGTCCTCGGCGGCCGCCTGCTGGTCTCGGGCTTCTGGGGGATCGGCCGCAAGCTCAACTACACGGGCGAGCTGACGGTCTACCTGGCGATCGCCCTGACGGCGGGGACGGCCGCGATCGAGCCCTTCTTCGTCTTCATCTGGCTCCTCTCGCTCCTCGTCCACCGCGCCTGGCGCGACGACAAGCGCTGCCGCGCCCGCTACGGCGAGCTGTGGACCGCCTACTGCGAGCGCGCGCGCTTCAAGATGATCCCCTTCCTCTACTGAGCGCGAGCGCGCGGATCGCCCGACGAGGGGTGACGGGGGGCCGCCGGCATCGGCTATCGTAGGCCGGCGATGGCGACCCTCGACGACCTCGTGGCCGACCTCCACGCCGACGCGCCCCTCGACGCCCGCGGCGAATTCAGCCTCGACGCCGAGAAGGCCCGCGAGAAGCTGCGCAAGTTCCAGCTCGCGGTCCCCGAGCACTACGTCCTCCTCCTCGTCGAGGCCGCGGCGCTGCGCGGCGCCAGCCTCGTCGACCTGATGGTCGACAGCGACGACGTCTACCTGCGCTTCGACGGCGATCCGTTCACGGCCGCCGAGCTCGACGATCTCTACGCGGCGATCTTCGCTGAGAGCGCGTCGCCGACGATCCGCGCGCGCCAGCGCCTGGCGATCGCGATCAACGCGGCGATGTCGATGAAGCCGAGCTTCATCAAGGTCGCGACCCCGGAGGCCGAGCTGACGCTGCGCCCGGCCCAGGCCGACGACCTCGAGGTGCGGGCGTCGAAGCGCCGCCACACGCAGATCCACGTCCGCGATCGCGTCCGCCCCGGGCTCCTCTTCGAGTTCGTCAAGTCGCTCCGCGATCGCCTCCTCGAGGCCAACGTCGTCCGCGAGCGCTGCCGCTACAGCGACGCGCCGCTGCGGATCCGCGTCAACGAGCACGAGCTCGAGCGCAGCAACCCCGGGGCCAAGCTCCTCTTCAGCAGCGCGATCGACGTCCCCGGCGGCCGCGGCTACGCCGGCTTCGTCCCGGCGCCGAGCGGGGTCCCGCCGCGGCCGACCCTCGACATCGTCACCTCGGAGGTCTGGATCTCGCGCCACGACTTCGACGCCCCCGACGGCATGGCGCTGTGGGTCTACACCCACGCCCTCGCCAAGGACGTCTCGCAGGCCGACGTCGTCCAGGACGAGCGCTACCGGGCGATCCTCGGCGACCTCGGCAAGGCGCGGGCGCAGGCGATCGTCGACATGATCGACGCGCTCGGCCGCGGCGAGGCGCCGGAGTGGGCCGAGGCCTCGCTGCGCGCGTGGCTGCTGAAGACGCTGCCGCGCGGCGCCGGCGCGGGGCTCCGCGCCGACATGGCCCTCAACGCGATCGCCACCCTGCCGCTGTGGCCGACGCTCGCGGGGCCGCCGAAGTCGACCCTCGACATCCTCGACGCGGGCAAGGTGTGGACGACCCGCGAGGTCGAGCCCGACGCGGTCAACCTCCGCGAGCTCGCCGACGTCGTCGTCACCGACGACGCGGGCGAGGCGTTCCTCGGCGCGCGCCTCGACGTCAAGGTCCACGAGGCGACGCGGCGGATCCGCGGCGCCGTCGCCCGCGAGCGCAACCGCCGGGCCTGGCGCGCGCGCCCGCACGACGGCACGCTCGGCCAGCACCGCTTCATCGCCATGGAGACCTTCGAGGCCGGCCACTACAAGGGCGCGGTCGGCCTCCGCCTCAGCGGCAGCGTCAAGCCCGCGTGCCTGGTCGTCGTCGACGACTGCGTCCTCGAGGAGATCGACCTCCCGGGCCCCGCCCCCGGGATCTTCGCCTTCGTCGCCGGGCCCTTCATCCCCAAGGCCGACTACGCGGGGGTCCGCCGCGAGCGCCCGCTCGCCCTCGCGCTCATGCACCTCCTCGCGGCGATCGAGCGCATGTTCGCGTCCCTCGCCGACTGCGTCCCGCTCGAGCTGCGCAAGCACCGGGACGTCCGCGCGGTCGTCCTCCACTACGTCGAGCAGATCGTCGCCGACGACGCGACCCACACCTTCCTCGTCGACACCGGCTTCCCCAGCACCTTCGCCAGCCGCTACGTCCGCGACGCCGACGTCGATCCGATCCCGAGGTGGAACCTGCCCCGTGCGACAGGTGATGATGACGACGCCGAGGCGGGTGACGACGCGGCGACTGCGGGCCCGGACGAGGCCGCGGCGGAGACGAACGACGCCCCGCCGCACCCGCTGGCGCGAAGCCGCCTCTTCCCGATGATCGACGGGGAGGCGCGCAGCCTCGTCGACCTCGCCGAGCGCCGCGCCGCCGGCGAGCCGCTGTGGTGGCTGACGACTGAGGCGAGCGGGCTCGAGGACGAGGTCCTCTTCCTCAAGCCGCCGCAGCGCCGGTGGATCGAGGCGACCCTCGGCGGCGACGCCCTCAGCGACTACCGCCCGCGCCTCGAGCAGCTCGAGCTCAAGCGCCGCTTCCTCGCCAAGCCGACGCTCGCCCTCAGCCTGCCCTCCGTCGCCGTCGAGCACCGCCACAAGCACGGCAGCGCCGAGATCCTCTGGGGCCTCCGCTGGGCCCGCGATCAGACGACGAAGACGACGACGCCGATCCGCGTGCTCAAGGGCCGCCGCCCGCTCGGGATCCGCGATCTCGACGTCCTCCTGCCTGGCCTCACCGCCGCCGTCAACGACGACGAGGTCGCGCCGACGCGGACGTGGGACGGCTTCACCTGGGACGACAACCCCGAGCTCGTCGCCAGCCTCGACCAGGGGCTGTGCGCCCTGCTGACGCGCGCGCTCGCCGAGATCCACGGCGCCCGCGGGCCGATCCACGAGTCGATCGCCCGCGTCCTCCTCGCCCTGCCGGCGGCGGTCTACACGACCCCCGAGCTCCGCCCGCTCCACGGCCGCCTGCGCGCCGAGCTCGGTGACGAGGCCGGCGACGAGCTCCTCGCCGAGCTGATCCGCCTGTGCAAGGGGATCTACAACCCCCGCTACTTCCGCCGGATCCTCCGCAAGATCCTCGACCGCCCGGCGAAGGAGGTCCGCGCCGGCATCGACGAGGCGCTGCGCAGCGTCCGCGATCGCGGCCCCGGCGATCGCCGGACGATCCGCCTGGCCGCCGCCCTCGTCCACCTCCTGCCGCCGACCCTCGAGGCGCCGCTCCTGCGCACCGTCGCCGGCGTCCCCTACACCCTCGGCCAGGTCTTCGCCCAGCTCGACGACCTCGGACAGATCCGCTACATCGAGGCGCGCGCGTCGACCTACGGCTACACCGACGAGAACGGGCCGATCCTCCGCCTCGACGCCGCCGAGCTCGAGCTCCTGCGCCCGCTCGTCCCCGACGGCCGCCTCGTCGACGCCAGCGCGTGGCTGACCGACTGGGCGGCGCGCCGGCGCTTCGAGGAGCGGCCGCAGGTCGAGGCGGTCGCCATCAACGAGCACCTCAAGATCGTCGGCGTCCCCCTCGAGCACAGCGTCTTCAGCGGCGAGGTCGCCCTGGCGCGCGAGTTCCCGAGCGACCGCCCGAGCGCGCGGATCTCCTTCTTCAAGGAGCGGCGGGCGATCACGACGGTCCAGATCGGCGCCTTCCCGGTCGCCATGGCCGCGGCGATCGAGGTCGACCACACGGAGTCGGGCGGCGACTACGACTCGGTCTCCGGCGACGAGCTCAACGACGCGATCAAGCTGTGCCGCAAGCGGGTCCCGGACCTCATCGGCCGCCTCGCCGCCGACTACGACGCCCTCCCGCAGGAGCTGCGGGGGATCGCCCGCGCCTGGGCCCTCCACCTCCTCACCGATCGGATCCCGCGGCTCGGCGGCCTCGGCAACATGGCCCGGATCCGCCGCAACCACGCCGTCGGCGCGCTCCTCCGCCTGCCGCTGCTGCGGACCTGCGGCGGCGAGCCGCGGAGCATGAACGACCTCCTCGCCGACTACCAGTCGACGCAGCAGCTCCGCTTCTCCCGCGAGCCGATCGCCGCGGCCCCCGACGCCGTCGTCGTCGACGCCGACGCGGCACCGCTGCTCTTCAAGCTCTTCCCGAAGCGCGTCGACATGGCCCGCGAGCTCAAGCGGATCGCCGCCGGCGAGGCCCGCCGCGAGCGCGCGCCGACGCTGCGCAGCGAGCCGCCGGCGACGGCGCTGGCGAGCAAGCGGATGGCGAGCAAGGAGCTCATCGGCCACCTGTGGATCGCCCGCGATCCGAGCCCGGGGCGCGCCCTCGCCTCCGTGATCGACTTCGGCGACCGCGGCAAGGTCGTCGAGGGCCGCGAGCTCGTCGCCCCCCTCCAGGTCGCAGGCGCCCTCGAGGGCAAGGCCGTCGAGGTCGACGAGGCCTGGGAGCGCGTCGATCTCGAGCGCCGCTATCGCCGGCGGATCCGTCGGGCCGCGCGCGCGCTGTGGCGCGATCTCGTCAGCGAGTACCGCCGCGGGATCGCCGACCTGACGGGCTCCGGCAGCGCCGACCCTGCGGTCACCGAGCGCCTCAGCCTGCTCCGCGACGCGCTGTGGATCCAGCTCCTCATCCTCCGCGCCGCCCGCGAGGAGAGCCCGCTCGACAAGAGCCTGCGCAGCCTCATCGACGAGCTCCAGGACCTCGACCTCCTGCCGCTGCACAACCAGCGGCTGATCTCCCTTAACCGCGCGCTCGAGGAGCAGCCGCCCGAGCTGCTCTACCTCGGGATGTGGCAGCCGCGGCCCGAGCCCGCGCCTGAGCCCGAGCCCGCGCCTGAGCCCGAGCCCGAGCCTGAGTCCGAGCCCGAGCTCGAGCCCGAACCGCTGCCCGGCCCCGTGCGCGAGCCCCCCCCACCCGAACCCGAGCCCGAGCCCGCACCCGGGCCCGCACCCGAGCCCGAGCCCGAGCCCGAGCCCGAGCCCCTGGG
>JAGQIT010000948.1 GCA_020431135.1 Myxococcales bacterium
CACCGCGCCCTCGCCGAGGGAGCCGCTGTCGGCCTGGGCCTGGCCCTGCTGGGCGACCTGCGGGGTGACGGTCTCGATGGTGTAGACGTCGCCCTCGGGGATCGGGTCGGAGAGGTAGCGGACCTGGCGGAGGTTGCCGTCGAAGCTGCGCTTGCGGATCTTCGTGCCCATCGGCGAGTAGACCGTCCAGGCGACGTAGGTGCTCGGCGCGTCGGCGCGGGGGAGCGACGCCTTGAAGGTGCCGCGGCCGTTGTCCGGGGTCTTGGCGCTGCTCTCGACGTAGACGACCTCGACGTTGAAGGCGGCGAGCGAGCCGCCCGAGGTCTGCGAGCGCAGCAGCGGGATCATCACCCGGCCGTCGCCNNGCCTGCGCCGGCTGGACCGCGCGCCCGCCGACGGAGACGCTCCACAGCTCGGCGCCTTCGGGGAGCGAGAGGCGGAGGAACTGCTTGCGGTTGTTGCGGATCTGGTACTTCACCGAGGTGATCCGCCGGCCCTCCGGGGTCCACATCGTCCGCGCGCGGATCTGGTCGAGGATCGTCACGAGGACGTCGATGTCGTCGTGGACCGCGATCTCGAGGGGCACGTTGACGTCGGCGCCGAGGTACTTGTAGCCGAGGAGCACGGGCTGGCTTGTGATCCCGAGGATCGCCGCCGGCAGGGCGCGGACGTCGACGGTCGTCGCCCCCTTGACGTCGCCGGCGCTGATCTCGAAGTTGCCGCGCGACTCGACGCCGACGTAGCCCTTCGAGCGCTCGACGCCCTGCGGGATGATGAGCGGCGCCTCGAGCTTCTTCGAGCCCTCGCCGATCACCTTCTCGAGCTCGATTCCGAGGCTGTAGGTCCCCTCGGCGGCGTAGTTGAGGACGATCCGCAGCTCCTCGCCCTCGAGCTTCCAGTCGCGGATGCCGTTGCCGGTGACGCTGAGGATCGTCATCCCCTTGGGGATCTTGAGGCGGAGCTCCGACTGGCCAGCGAAGAGGATCGTGTAGGTGACGCTGGCGCTCGTCTTCATCAGCCCCTCGCCGAGGCTGACGAGGGTGTAGACCTCGGAGTAGACGCGCGACTGCTGCTTGGCGGCCTCCGGGAGCTCGCGCTGCCACTCGATGACCAGCGAGCCGGTGGCCGGCAGCGTCGCCTCGACGACCCGCTTGTCGCCCTCGACCTTGTCCGACTGCAGGCGCGCGTTGGCGACGGTGAAGTCGAGCTCGTCGCTCGCCGGGACCGCGAGGGAGACGCTCGTCGCCCCCGAGGGGACGAGCTCGAACGCGACGTTGCTCTTGCCCGCGGCGGTCGAGATGCCGGCGGCGAACTCGAGGTCGAGGTCGAAGGCGCCGCGCTTGTTGGTGACGAGCGTGTAGTACTCGTTCTCGATGACCACGGCCGCCTCGGCGCCGCCGATCTTCGCCGACTGCAGAGCGACGGTCGCCGGCAGGATAGGCACCCGCACCCAGCCGTCCTTCTTGAGGTTCTCGATGCGGAACTTGGCGGTGAAGACCGCGGAGTGGGGGTCGCCCGCGGCGACCAGGACCTCGCCCTTGTAGCGCGCCGAGGCGATCGCGTGGTCGCGCGGCGCCTTCTCGGCCTCCATCAGGCTCTTGTTGGCCTCGTAGAGCTTGAGGAAGTCGTCGAGCTTCATGACGACGCGCTCAGGGTCTTCGCCGCGGGCGGTCTGCGGCGCGAGCCCGGCCGCGAGGGTGAGGAGGGCGAGCAGGGCGAGGGAGGGGAGGCGAGGGGGGGTCATCGGCGTCTGCCTTTCTGTCTCTTGCGCGGGCGCTTGCGGGGTCGAAGGGGCTCGCGCGCGGCGATCTCGACGCTGTAGTCGGCGTCCGCGGCGAGGAGGAGGTGCTGGTAGAGGACGGGCTCGCCGGCGGCCGGGATGACCAGCGACATCGCGGAGGCGGTGACCTGCGGCGCGGCGAGGCGGCCGAGCCCGCCGTCGTCGTCGCGGCCCTCCGTCGCCTCCTCGTCCTCGAGGAGCAGGAGCTCGTCGACGGCGTCGACGAGCCCGTCGCCGTCGGTGTCGCCGTTGGTGTCCATCGGCGGCGCGGGGGCCTCGGCGGGCGTGGGCGGGCGCTTGTCCGGCGCGGCCTTCGTGGACATGCGTCCGCCGCCGCCGCCGCCTCCACCGCCGCTGTCGCTCTTGCGCGCCGCTCGGCGCCCGCGGAGGCCGCCAAAGCTCACGCGCTGGCGGCTCGAGATCCGGCGGCGGGACTCGGACGCCATCGGCATCGCCCGCTCCATGTCCATGACGACGGGCTCCGGCTCCGGCTCCGGCGGCGCGTCGAGGACCTTCGCCGCATCGTGGAGATCGGCGCGGCGCATCGCGTCGACGTCGGGAGCGGGCTCGTCGAAGAGCGTCTGCGTCGGTCCGCGATCCTTGGCGACGATCCGGCGGTTGCGCGGGTCGTTCACGTTCGCGCCGTCGACCACGTAGCTGCTCTCGGCGCCGGTCGTCCCCGCGAGGCGGATCCCGGCGCTGTCGCGGCTCGCGGTCGGCGTGACCTCGACGATCTGCGTGAAGTCGCGGCTCTGGCCGCCGATCGGGATGTTCGCCGACTCGTCGAGGCTGACGACCTTGCCCGACGACGGCTCCGCGCTGCCGGGCGTCGTCTGGGTGCCGTCGGGGGTCAGGAGGAGGCCGTCGACGTTGTCGTCCTCGAATTCGTAGAGGATCGTGCCGGAGCCGCCGACGCCCGGCGGCTCGGCGCCGAGGCTGCCGTAGTTCTCGCCGCCGCCGCCACCGCCCTCGCCTTCGGGGCCCTGGAGCTCGCTGCCGTCCGCGACCGTCGCGTCGTCCGTGGACCCGGGGCCGAAGGAGGCGAAGCGGCCGGCCTTGGCCTCCTTCTTCTTGCTGCGCTTGCCGCCGAAGCTCGACGAGCGCCGCTTCTTGACGTCCTGGACCGACTTGTACTCCAGGGCGAGGGCCTCGTTGGTGCGCTTTTGCTCGACCGACTCCTCCTGCTCGAGGAGGGCGAGGCGCTCGCCGATCTCGAGCGCCTTCTCGTACTCGGCCTCGGCCTTGTCGTACTCGCCGGAGGCCCGGTACTCCTCGGCCTTCTGCTTGGTCTTCTCTTGGCGCTGGTAGTCGTCGACGGCGCGCGCCTTCGCCTGCTCCTTGATCCGCCGCTCGGCCGCCGCGTCGCCGCCGCTCGAGCCGCCCTGGATGACGTCGAGGTTGGCCTGGAGGCGCTCGATGTTCTCGTTCTGCGCGCCCATCTCCTTGAGGGCGTCGAGCTCGGCCTGGGCCGCCTCGAAGTCGTTGCTCATCCAGCTCGAGACCGCCGCCTGGAAGCGAGCGTCGGCCTCAGCGGCGCCGACGTCCCCGAAGCCCATGCCGTAGGTGATGCCCTCGCCGCGGGTGAACTCGGCGACGACGTCGCCCTCGCCGGGATCGCGCAGCGACGTGTACCCCGGCGGCAGGTGGAGGGTGAGGCGGGTGACCGCGACCGGGGCGCTGACGCGGGGGAGGGCGAGCTCGCGCCGCTCACGGCGGCCCCACCGGTCGTCGGTCGCGCTGGCGTCGCTGAGGAGGGTGACCTCGACGGCGAAGGAGAGGGCGCCCTTGACGGTCTCGATCGAGCGCTTGAGCGGGATCAGCCAGGCCCCGTCGGAGCCGCGGGCGGGGAGGGCGGTCTCGCCGGCGACGCGGGCCCCGAGGATCCGCATCCCCGGCGGCGGCGTGATCTTGAGGTGCGCCGCGCGCTCGTTGCGGACCTCGTAGTGCGCGCGCATCAGCAGCCTGCCCTCGCGGCTGGTGGCGACGGTGATCCCGGCGACGTCGACGACCACGGGCGGGCCCTCGACGGGGACGAAGCGGAGGAGGCCGAGGCGACCGCTGCGGGTGTCCGCGGCGGTGTACGCCGCCGTGGGTGTCCCTTCGACCAGGCCGCGGCCCCACTCCGGGAGCTCGGCGCCGGCGACCGCGGTCCAGCCGTCGAGCTCCGGGAGGACCTCGATCTCGCCGTCGCGCGCGAGCTGGAGCGCGTAGCTGCTGCGAAACACCCCCTGCGGGGCGATCTGCGGGAGCTGCTGCGACGACTCGGCCGCCTTGGCGACGGCCGCCGACCAGCGCAGCGTGAGGTCGAGGCGACCGCGGACGGGGGCCTGGAGCTCGACCTCGATGCGGTCGCCGCTGCGCCGCCAGTCGCGGATCCCCGCGCCGGTCACCTCGAGGTCGTCGCCGAGGCCGCGGGCGTCGAGGCTGACGCGGTCGAGCGCGCCGCGGAGCACGTTGAAGCGGATCTGCGCGCGCCCGCGGAGCTCGGCGTCGCCGATCGTCAGGCCGACGCCGGAGGTCGCGGTGACCAGGGTGCCGGCGTCGGCGGGCTGGCGCGGCGCCTCGCTGAGGCGGAGCTGGCCGGCGCCGGTGAGGAGCACGTCGCCGCGGCGCGGCGGCGGCAGGTCGGCGATCTCCGGGGGGAGGGCGGGCGCGTCGTCGTGGTTCTCGGCCTCTTCAGTCGTCTGCGGGGGCACCGGGGTCGGCACCGTCGCGCGGATGATAGAGCCCTCCGCGAAGGCCGGCGGCAGCTCGACGCGGCCGCGGATGGCCGGCAGCAGCTCCAGGGTGAGCGGCGCCTCGCTCGGATCGCCGGCGATGAACGCCTCGACCTCGAGGACGATGTCGCGGTCGACGTAGCCGGCGACGACGATCCCGTCGTCGACCCGCTCGATCGCCGCCGGCTTGCCGTTCCACGTCGCCTTGCGGATGTCGGCGTGGGGCCCGAGGAGGTCGCCCATGAACCATCCCGGGCGGAGCGCGCGGATCGACCAGCGCCCGCGGATGACCAGGCCGTCGCCCTCACGCGCGATCTGGACCTGGCGCTCGGCGACCTGGGGCCCCGGCAGCTCGACCTCGCGGGGCGCCCCCTCGACGAGCGCACGCCAGCGGGCGCCGTCGACGTCGACGGTCCCAGCGGGCGGCGCGAGGGCGAGGATGCCCAGGAGGAGGGCCAGCATGCTGCGGATATCCTGTCTTGGCGGCGCGGGTCTGCGCCAGGATGTCGGGGTCGAACGATCGTGGTCGCCGGTCGATTCATCGCCGATACGTGAGTTTGCCCGTCCTCGGATGTAGCCCCGCGCACGCGAGCGGCCGCGCGAGGTCGCCACGTCCCACGAACAACCAAGGACGAAGCCCGCCAGCGCGGCGCGGGCGGGCTTCCAGCGCTCGGGGGAGCGTCCGCTAGAAGTGGAGCTTGAGGCGCTGCTTGACCAGCTTGCCGCGGCGCTTCGGGACGAAGGTCGCCTTCTTGAACTGGCGGCTGATGCACTGGCGGAACTCGCGATCCATCGTCGAGTCGCCGACCCAGACCTCGGGGACGGTGCCGGTCGGCTCGTCGATCTCGACCTTCACCCGGACCTCCGTGCCGCGGGCGATCAACGGGCGGCACTCGCGGAGCGCGATGAGCTCGGGCTGCGGGCTCTCGGGGGTGAGGGTGGCGACGCCGTAGAAGTCGCGGTCCGCCGCCGGCTCGGCGGACTCCTCCGCGGCCTCGTCGTCGTCGATGATGATGAGATCGTCGGCGCCCCGAACCGTCGCGGGGGGCGGGGTGAGGTCGTGGGCGGCCGAGGCGGGGACGAGCGAGGCCTGGCTCGCGCGGATCTCGGAGGCCAGCTCGGCGATCGGCGCGGCCATCCCTGTCCGCGCGTCCGCCTGCGCCTCGGCGACCGGCGCGGTCGTGTCGACGGCCGCCGGATCCCCGCTCGGCAGGGCCCAGTAGATCAGCGCGACGATGGTCATCAGCGCCGCGGCGATCGCCACGGTCGGACGCCCGCCGCGGCCGGACTGACGCCGGCGGTTGAGGCGGGGGCGACCGCTGCGGGTGCGCTGGCGATCGATCAGGCGGTTGGCGGCGACGCGGGCCCTGCCGACGGCGGCGGAG
>JAGQIT010000949.1 GCA_020431135.1 Myxococcales bacterium
CTGTCGACGCTGCCGCCGATGCAGGTCCGGCGGCTGGGCCTCGACGGCTGCGGGATGGCGAGCCTCGACGGGGTCGAGGCGCTCAACGCCGATCACCTGTCGCTCGTCGACAACCCGCTCAGCGATCTCACGCCGCTGACGGGGATCCCGGTCGGTTGGGCGCCGACGGACCTCGTGATCGCCGGGACCGAGGTCAGCGACCTCAGCCCGCTCGCGGTCTTCAGCGAGAACGAGTGGAGGATCGACGCGTCGCGCACAGGGGTCAGCGACCTCAGCCAGCTCCTCCTCTTCACCGGCGGGATCGACGTCGACCTCAGCGAGAACGGGATCGTCGACGTGTCGGTGCTCGCTGATCCGGGCCTGCGCGCGACTCGGATCACGCTGCGCGACAACGCGATCGCGGCGCTGCCGGACATGGCCGGCGTGGTCCTCGACGCGGAGTGGCTCGATCTCTCGGGGAACCAGATCACGAGCCTCGCGCCGCTCGCCGGCGCCCGGCTTCGCGGGAAGATCGACCTCTCGCGCAACGCCCTGACGACCCTCGACGGCCTCGATGAGGTCATCTTTCAGGAGATCGACCTCTATCTCGCTGACAACGCCCTCGTCGACGTCTCCGCGCTCGCGGGGCTCGGCGGCCGGATCCGCGAGCTCGATCTCGCGGGGAACAAGATCCGCTACGTGCCGGGGGCGCCCCCGCACAGCATCCGCCGCCTCGACCTCTCCGACAACCCGACGCCGGCCGTCGGCGCGATGCCGGGGCTCGAGCGGCTCACATGCAGGCGATGCGGGCTGCCAGGGCTCGGGTCGCTGGTGCCGGCCCTCGAGAGCGTCGGCGTCCTCGAGATCTCGGAGAACCCGCTCGCCTCGCTCACTGCGCTGGAGGGGGTGAACCTCTATCGGCTCGAGGTCAACGCGGTCGGCGATGTCGTCGCCGCCGCCGCCGCGCAGGGGCTCTTCGACGAGCTCTCCGAGCTTGAGGCGCGGGAGAACGGGCTCGTCGAGCTGCCGCCCTTCTTCAAGGTGGGCAACGCCGACCTCCGCGACAACGGGATCCGCGACCTCTCGGCGCTCGATTTTCACGTCAGCGGGGAGCTGCTCCTCGGCGGCAACCCGATCGACCTCGATCTCTCGCTCCCGGCGCTCTACCGGGTCTGCGTCACCGACAGGTACACGGTGAGCTGGGACGAGGGCCGCTGCGCGCCGCCGGACTACGGCGGCTCTTGAGCTCAGGGCCCGCCGGAGAGCGTCACGTAGAGGACCGGCACCGCCGCGCCGGCGAGGACGAAGAGCGCCCCGCGGCCGAGGAGCCCGCGGCGCCCCGGGAGCATGAACATGCCGCTGACGGCGAGGGTGAGGAGGCCGATCGCGTAGGCGTCGGCGATCGTCGTCCACGCCTTCTTGCCGCGGTTGAGGTGGAGCCAGTTGGCGATCCGCAGGAGGACGCGCGGGCGCTGGCCCTCCTCGCGGACCTCGCCGCTGTCGGTGCGGACGTGCAGCGTCGCGTTCTCGAGGAGCACCTGGACCTCGTCGGCGTCGACGCGGAAGACGTCGGTCGGCGCCTCGTCGAGGTCGAGGTGGTCGAGGACCCGCCGGGCGACCGCCGCGTCGTCGCCGGCGATCGGACCGCCGAGCTGGTGGACGGCCTCGTAGTTGTCGAAGTTCGGATCCCAGTCCTCGATGTGGTTCACGGCGAGGCCGGAGAGCGCGTAGATCACCGTGAGGCCGACGGCGGTGTAGCCGAGGTCGCGGTGGACCGCGCGCAGCCACGGCCGCCAGCGCAGGCGCCGGCGCCCCTCAGGCATAGCGCTCCTCGAGCCAGGGATCGGCGTGGTTGTTGTAGCCGCGGGTCTCCCAGTAGCCGGGCTCGTCGCGGCGGACGAACCTGATCCCCGTGAGCCACTTCGGGCTCTTCCAGAAGTAGAGGCTGGGGACGACGGCGCGGACCGGGGCGCCGTGCGGGCGCGCGAGGGCGCGGCCGTCGAGGCGGTGGGCGACGAGGACGTCGGGGGCGAGCGCCTCGTCCAAGCGGACGTTGGCGGTGTAGCCGTGCGCCCCCTCGAAGATCACGTGGCGGGCGGTCGACTTGACGCCGACGCGCTCGGCGAGGTCGCGGACGCGCACGCCCTTGAAGCGCGCGCCGAGAACGCTCCAGCCGGTGACGCAGTGGACGTCGACCGTGAGCTCGACGTTGTCGCTGCGCAGGAGGCCGGCGAAGTCGAGGGTCAGCGGGCGCTCGACCTCGCCGTGGATCGTCAGGCTGAAGTCCGACGGGTTCGG
>JAGQIT010000950.1 GCA_020431135.1 Myxococcales bacterium
TCGGCGCGGGCCCGAACGGCCTCGTCGCCGCCGCCCTCCTCGGCCGCGCGGGGCTCGACGTCCTCGTCCTCGAGGCCAACTACGAGCGCGCCGGCGGGGCGCTCGGCTCCGAGGCCGCGACCCTCCCCGGCTTCGTCCACGACGTCGGCGCCGCCTTCTTCCCCTTCGCCAAGGCGAGCCCGGCCTTCAAGGACCTCGACCTCGAGGGCGCCGGCGTCCGCTGGCTGACCGCGCCGATCGAGAGCTGCCACCCCGCGCCCGACGGCAGCGTCGCGATCATCAGCCGCGACCACGACGTCACCGCCCAGCACTTCGGCAGCCCGCGCGACGGCGACGCCTGGCGCCGCCTCGCCACCTGGCACGCCAAGGTCGAGGCGTCGATCCTCGGCTTCCTCCTGCGGCCGCTGCCGACGATCGCCCCGCTGCTCCGTCTCCTCCCCTTCGACATCTTCCGCCTCCTGCGGATCCTGATGAGCAGCGGCGGCGGCCTCTCCGAGCGCCTCTTCCGCAGCGTCGCCGCCCGCCGCGTTCTCCCCGGCCTCGCCCTCCACGTCGACCTCGGCCCCGACGACACCTTCTCGGCGGCGCTCGGCTACATGCTCGGCCTGACCGCGACGACAGGCGGCTACTGCATCCCCGAGGGCGGCGCCCAGGCGATCACCGACGCGCTCGTCCGGATGATCGAGGGCTACGGCGGCCGCGTCCGCCTCGGCGCGCCGGTGGCGAAGATCCGCGCCGCCGACGGCCGCGCCCAGGCGGTCGTCCTCGCCAGCGGCGAGGAGATCCGCGCGAAGAAGGCGATCCTCGCCAACACGGCCGCGCCGACGCTCCTCCTCGAGCTCGTCGACCGCAAGCTGATCCCCGGCCGCGTCGTCCGCAAGATGGAGAGCTTCGTCCAGGGCTGGGGCACCTTCAAGGTCGACTGGGCCCTCGACGCGCCGGTCCCCTGGAGCTCCGAACTCGCGCGCCAGAGCGCCGTCGTCCACGCCGGCGACAGCTTGGACGACCTCCGCCGCTTCACCGACCAGGTCCGCGGCGGCGATCTCCCCGACAACCCCTACCTCGTGATCGGCCAGCAGAGCCTCACCGACCCGACGCGCGCCCCCGAAGGGAAGCACACCCTCTGGGCCTACTCGCGGGTGCCGCCGCAGGTGGCGAAGGAGGGGGGCTGGGCCGCGGCCGCCGAGCGCTTCGCCGACGTCGTCGACGCGCGCATCGAGGGCCTCGCGCCGGGCTTCAAGAAGACCGTTCTCCAGCGCCGCGTCGTCGCCCCGCCCGACCTCGAGGCGATGGACGCCAACCTGATCGGCGGCGACCTCGGCGGGGGCTCCAACGCCTGGCACCGCCAGCTCGTCTTCCGCCCGCTCTTCCCCTACTTCCGCTACCGCATGCCGCTGCGCGGGCTCTACCTGTGCTCGAGCTACGCCCACCCCGGCGCCGGCGTCCACGGGATGTGCGGCTACAACGCGGCTTCGATCGCCCTCCGCGACATCGCCTGAGGCTCCGCCGACGAAAAAAGGGCATGTCCTCACGGACATGCCCTTTCGTACACCCTCAATCCGCGGCCGCTACTCGAGCTGGACGCCCTTGGCCCCGCACATGCTCACGAGGGCCTTCTTCGTCCCGGCGTCGACCTTCTTGTAGACCTGCTGGGCCTTGGCCGCGTCGCCCATCTTGCAGGCCGAGACGCCCATCAGCTTGAGCGCCTCCTTGTTCTTGTCGATCGCGTAGCTCTGCTTGGCGAGCTTGTAGGCCTGCGAGGCGTTGCCGGCGAGGGACGCCTTGCGGGCGTCGGCGAGGAGCTGGTCCGGATCGCCGGTCGGCTTCTCGGGCTTCGGCGGCTTCTTCTTGACCACCTTCTTCTTCTTCGCGGTCGGCTCGACCTCGGGCTCCGGCTCGGGCTCGGGCTCCGGCTCCGGCTCCTCGACCTCGCCGGTGCTGGCGATCGCCTCGCCCGCCGTGTCTTCGCCCGCGCTCTCGTCCGCGGCCGAGTCGCTGGCCGCTGCACCGGCGCTCGCCGCCACCGCGCCCGCGCTGTCATCCGCCGCGCCCGCGCTCGCACCGGCGCTGTCTTCGGCACCGCCCGCGCTCGCCTCACCGGCGCTCGCGCTGACCGGCTTCTTCCCGCCGTCGTCACCGCCGCCCGCGACGCGGCCATAGCCGCCGACGGCGACGACCGCGAGGAGCAGCACGACGACGATGCCCATGCCGCCGCCCTTCTTCTTCGGCTCGTCCTCGTAGTCGTCGTAGGACGGCGTGCTCGTCGGGGCCGTCAGCGCGGGGCCGAGGCTGTCGGTGACGCCCGACGACGCGGCGCCCATCGCCGCGGCGCCAGCCGCCGCTGGGGTCGCGCCGCCGGTCGCGGCCTCGGCCGCGGTGCTCGGAGGCAGGACCTCGCCGACGTCGTTGCTGTTCGCAGCGACAGCCGGGCGGTCGAGGTTGAGCGCCGTCTTCTCGACGTTCTCCGCGAGGCTCAGGTGGTAGTCGCCGATCTGGACGAGATCCCCCTCGTTGAGGGTGATCTGCGCCTCGACCGGCACGCCGTTGACCTTGATCCCGTTGTACGAGTCGAGGTCTTCGAGCACCCAGCCGTCGGGCCCTTGGGTCAGGCGCGCGTGCTGGCGCGAGACGTTCTGCTCGGTGAGCTGGATCGTATTCCCAGCCTCACGCCCGATCGTGATCTCTTCCTCACCAAGGGGCACGATCGTCGTCGCGCCCTCTTCGTCCTGGATGATCAGTCGCAGGGCCATCAGCGAGGACCAGGGTAGGGATCCGATCGAATTGCTGTCAAGCACCATCGAGACGCCGCTCTGCGGCGAATTCCCTTGACGGAGGCCCAGGCGCGCGGACGACCCGACCGCGGCGACGCGGGCGGGATCCACCGCGGAGGCGAATTCGGCGCTCGTTCGCCGCCTCCGTCCTCTGGCTTGCCTTTTACGCGAGGATCGAAGACGCCCCAAGCTCGCAAAGAACCAAAAACCCCGTCGCTAGCGCTCCGCGCCGCCGATCCCCCCGGTCCGCCGGAGGATCTCGCCCAAGGGGACGATCGCGATCCCCTCCGCCTCGAGCTTCGGCAGGCGCTCGCGGAGCACCTCGACGAGGGCGCTCGACGGGTGGCCGATCGCCACTACAGGCCCCTCGCGGGCCGCGACCGCCGCGAGGGCGAGCTGCTCTTCGATCGCCGACCGCCGCGGATCGTGATCGAGGAAGAAGGCGCGCCGCAGGACCGGCACGCCGGCGTCCGCCGCCGCCTCGGTGAGCGCCGAGTCCGGCCCCGTCAGCGAGTCGAGGGCGAAGAGGCCGCGCTCGCGCAGGAGGCCGACGAACGCGTCCATCGCAGGCCGCTCGGCGGTCAGCGCCGAGCCCATGTGGTTGTTGACGCCGATCGCCGCCGGCACGCGAGCGAGCGCGTCCGCGGCCTTCGCCCGGAGGACCTCCGCGGGATCGTCGACCTCGAGGAAGACCTCCCCGGCGGCGACCTCCGGGTCCATAGCTCCGCGATTGAGGGGCTCCATCGGCAGGTGGAGGAGGATCTCCCGCGGGCGCCGGCGATCCGCGCGCAGGCGGAGCTGGACGCCGGCGCTGTAGACCGCGCCCGGGAGGATCGCGAACGCGAGCCGGTAGCGCAGGCCGTGGAGCTGCTCGAAGAGATGGAGCTCGCGACCGACGTCGTCGATCACGATCGCCAGGTGGCCCTGCGCCTCATCCCACGGGATCACGCGATCGCCGCGGGTCTCCTCCCAGCGGTCAGCCGCCTCGAGCGCGCGCTCGATCGACGCCTCGAGGCCGCGGATCTCCTCCGCGGTGATCACCGGCGACGGAGGCGGGGGCGGCGCGAAGGCGAAGGCGATCCCGGCGATCGCCAGCCACAGCCATAGAAGGAGGCGCGGCCGCACCTACCCGCGCCTCCCGTCGCGCCCGCGTCGACGCCCCGACGCTCGACGACCGGGACGACCGGACCGACCAGCACGCGAAGCGGCTCTCGAGCGCACCATCACCAGCACCAGCCTCGCCTCCGACCTCGTCTACAGGCTCCGGGGCTGCGCACGCCTCAGCGCCGACGTCCGCCGCCGCGGATCCGCCCGAGCGTCTCGAGGTGCTCGACCGCGACGCGGAGCTGGAAGTCGTCGCCGGCCGCCGCGACCGCCTCGCTGATGTCCTTCTCCTCGGTCGGCGTGTAGCCGAAACTCTCGGGCCGCAGGTGCTGCGGGTGGGCGCGCTCCGGCTCGAGATCCGGGTGCGAGTCCTCGAAGGGCGCCGGCTTCCTGCCGACGAGAACGTCCGGCGAGATCCCGGTCGCCTGGATCAGGCGATCGTCCGGCGTGTAGTAGAGGGCGATCGTCAGCTTGAGGATCGAGCCGTCGCCGAGGTCGAAGGGCGCCTGCACGGAGCCCTTGCCGTAGGTCCGCTCGCCGACGACGAGCGCCCGCTCGTGATCCTGGAGCGCGCCGGCGACGACCTCCGACGCCGACGCCGACGCCTTGTTGACGAGGAGCGCGACCGGGACGTCGCGCCACGGCGTCCGGCTGCTCGCGCCGACCTCGTCGAGGAGCGTCCCCATGCGCCCGCGCGTGCGGACGATCGCCCCGTCGCCGACGAAGAGATCGACGACGGCGATCGCCTGATCGAGGAGCCCGCCGCCGTTGTCGCGCAGGTCGAGCACCACGCCCTTGAGCTTGCGATCGACGGTGCTCGAGCGGAGGCTGTCGAGCGCCCGGTCGACCTCGCGGGCGCTTGTCTCGGAGAAGTCGCGCAGGCGGATGTGGCCGATGCCGTCGCCGAGGTAGGTGCTGGTCACCGCCGGCGAGTCGATGACCTCGCGCGACACCGTCACCGTCCGCGGCGTCTGACCTTTGCGCTCGACCGTGAACGAGACCTTCGTCCCCGGGTCGCCGCGCA
>JAGQIT010000951.1 GCA_020431135.1 Myxococcales bacterium
CGAAGTCGGCGATGTAGCGATCGACGTGGCGCCGGCTGACGCCGGTGCGCGCGGCGATCTCCGCCGCCGCGACCCCCTCGACGTGGAGGCCGAGGACGACGTGGAGGCGCCCCTTCTTCAGGCCCCGCGGGTCGACGAGGAAGCGATAGGGGCGCGCCAGGTAGCGGCGGCGCAGCGGATCGGCGCCGCGCTTGAGGGTGAGGCCGACGCGAGCCGAGGCGTAGATCACCCGCGGGTCCGTCGTCCCCTGCCCCGGCGCCCGCGGCTCGAGGGCGAGCGGCGAGGACCCCTCCGCCGCGGCGGGCCGATCGATCGACCGCTCGAAGCCGTCGGCGAGCGCCGCCACCGAGGCCGCGCCGGTGCGCTCGAGGATCCGGTCGACGACCGCGCAGGAGCCGTCGATCCGCTCGCCGCTCGCCGCCGCGATCCCGCGAATGAGGATCCCCGCGGCGCGCTCCGCCTCGCCGACGGCGATGTCGACCCCCTTGTACGTCCCGCCCTTGTATGTCCCGCCCTGGCGGTGGAAGTACCAGCGGCCGAACTCGCGCTGGAGCGGGTCGCCGTGGGTGAAGGGATCCGGGTGCTTCGCGCTCGTCCAGTAGAACTCGATCTCGGTCAGGCGATAGGGCTCGCCGGCGATCCGCAGCGCGCAGCCGTCGAGGAGGAGCGCCGCCGCCGCCCGGAAGGCGGCGCCGTGCTCAGGATCCTCCGTGTCCGCCGCGGGGAGCAGCGCGCGGAGGGCGTCGGTCACAGCGGTCGTCTGCACGCCATCTTGTAGCGCCCGCCGGCGTCTACGGGAAGACCTGTCCTCGCGCGCAGCCAAGCGGCGCGGTCGGATCCGCGAGATTCGACGATCGCGACAGCACCACCGGCCGCCGCCCGCGCTCACGAGGCGCCTCGAGCCGCGACGCGGCGCGGCGGCTGACAGCGCGACGTCATCGAGACCGCAGGCCCGAGGCGCTCGCCACGTCGGCGACATCGTGGTGACATCTTCAATAGCGCGGCATCCACAGCGAAGGACCCCAATTGAGGGCCCACGCAGCGTTTCCCACATCATCGACGTGAAATTTCTGAATCCTAGCCACAGTAATAATCTCACCATGAATAACAACAGGTGCGAATCGACATCTACCAACCGTGGTGTCTATTCACGTTTGGAACGATCAGTACGAGGTCACACCTCGACCTCTTTTTGGGCGCTCTTGACGAGCGCCGGCCGCCGGGCTATGCGTTTGCGCGCAGCGTCAAGAGACCGCCAAACCGATGAATCGGCGGCGAACTCATAGCAGCATGTTCCGTCGCCCAGCGCAGACGCTGATGCGAGTGTGGTGATTTATTTCCTATCTCCAATGAAGCAGCTCGCAGGCGCGAGCGCTTCGCCCCTCCGTACGGATGCCGACATTCGCTGAATTTGCCAGGCTCGCGGCGCCGCTGATGGGCGCGCAGGCGGGCAACCAGGTCCTCGGCCTGGTCGACACCGCGATCGCCGGCCACCTCGGCGACGTCGAGCTCGCCGCGGTCGGCCTCGGCAACAACATCTTCTACACGGTCTCGTTCGTCGGCGTCGGCGTGATGATGGGCTTCGAGCCGCTGATCAGCCAGGCGGTCGGCGCCGGCGACTCTGGGGGCGCGTATCGACTCTTCACGAAGAGCGTCGCGGCCGCGACGGTCCTCGGCTCGCTCGTCGCCCTCGCCATCATCCCGCTGGTCAGCGACCCGGCGCTGCTCAGCGCCGTCGGGGTCGAGCTCGAGGCCGTCCTCGGCGCGGCGACGTACGTCCTCTGGCGCCTGCCGAGCGCGCTGCCGCTGCTCCTCTTGGTGTCCGCTCGCGCGTACCTCCAATCGCACCACATCACGCGCCCGCTGATCACGTCGATCGTCGTCGCCAACGTCGCCAACCTCGTCCTCGGCGTGCTCCTCGCGTTCGGCGTCCAGGCGCCGGCGTGGGCCGGCGGCGGCGAGCTCGTGCCGCCACTCGGGCTCATCGGCGTCGGCGTGACGACGGCGGTGACGACCTTCGTCCAGCTCGGGGTGATGCTCCTGGCGATCCGGCGCACGCGCGCCGCGGAGCCGGCCGCCCCGCCCTCCCGCGCGTCGAAGAGCGAGCTCCGCCACGCGCTCCGCCTCGGCCTGCCGATCAGCGCCCAGCTCCTCGCCGAGGTCGGGGCGTTCTCGATCGTCGGCCTCCTCGCCGCGCGCCTCGGCACGGTCAGCCTCGCGGCGCACCAGATCGCGCTCACGCTCGGCCTCTTCACCTTCTCGCTCGCCCAGGGGATCGCCGCCGCGGGGACCGTCTTCGTCGGTCGAGCGATCGGCGCGGCGAAGCTCGGGGAGGCGCGCGCGGCCGGGCACACCGCGTTCGCCATCGGCGCGGCGGTGATGTGCGTCGCTGGGCTCGGCTTCTGGCTCCTCCCAGAGCGCCTCGCGCGGCTGTTCACGACCGACGCGGAGGTCACCGCGTCGGCCGCGGGTCTGCTCGTCATCGCCGCGCTCTTCCAGGTCTTCGACGGCGTCCAGGTCGTCGGCAGCGGCGTCCTGCGCGGCGCCGGCGACACCCGCTTCCCGCTCGCCGCGAACCTCGTCGGCTACTACGCGCTCGGCCTCCCGATCGCGGCGCTCTGCACCTTCGTCCTCGGCTACGGCGTCCGCGGCCTCTGGATCGGCCTCTGCGTCGGCCTGGTGCTCGTCGCCGCCACGCTCTTCGCGCGCTTCGACCACCTCTGCAGCCGCCCGCTCGTGCGTCTCGCGGGGGGAGGCGACTGACGATGCTCCGCGCCCTGCTCCTCGACATGGACGGCGTCCTCGTCGACTCGTACGCCGCGTGGTTCGCGCTGACGAACGACCTCGCCCGGCGGCTCGCGTGCCCGGCGATCGATCCCGAGACCTTCCGCCGCGCGTGGGGGCAGAGCGTCGATGACGACGCCCGCCAGTTCTTCCCCGGTCACGCCGCCGATCGCATCCGCGCGCTCTACGAGGAGCACATCTCGGCGCACCTCGACCACGTCCGCGTCGACCCGGCGGCGGCGCGGGTCTTCGCCGTCGCGCGCGCGCACCGACTGGCGACCGCGGTGGTGACGAACACGCCGCGGGCGATGGCCGCGGTCATCCTCGACGGCGCGTGCCTCCGCCCGGACGTCCTCGTCTGCGGCACCGACGTCGCCGCCGCGAAGCCCGCCCCGGACATGCTCCTCGCCGCCTGTCGTCAGCTCCGCGTCGCCACGAGCGAGGCGCTCATGATCGGCGACTCGCGCTTCGATCGTCAGGCCGCGGCCGCCGCGAGCGTGCGCTTCGTCGGCCTCGGCATCGCCGGTGACATGTCGATCGCCGGCCTCAGCGAACTCCTCCCCCTCGTCGCGCAGACCGTCGATGCGTGAGCCGAAGGGGCACGAACCTCCGAAGGGACCGAGCAGATGGTGGACTTCAGTCAGCTTCTACACGAGCAGCTCGCGGCGATAGAGCCCTATGCGCCGCCGTTCGCCGACCGCAGCGCGGTGAACCTCGCGCTCAACGAGCACCCGCTGCCGCCGCCGCCCGCCGTCCAGGCGCTCCTCGCCGAGGTCGACGGCGCCAGGCTCGTCGGCTACGACACCGAGCGCTCGCAGGCGCTGACGGAGCGGCTCGCGGAGCGCGAGGGGGTCGGCCCCGAGAACATCCTCCTCTGCGCCGGGGAGTCGCAGGCGCTGGCGTCGCTCATCGCCTCCCTGCGCCGCAGCGAGCTCCTCTACCCCGAGGTCTGCTGGAGCTACTTCCACACCCTGGCGACGCTCCACGGGCACTCGATCCGGCGCTACCCGATCGCCCGTGATCACGGGCGCGGCTTCACGATCGAGCTGCCCGCGCTGCTCGCCGAGGCGCGACGGGGGGCGCCGTCGCTGGTCCTCTTCATCAACCCGCACATGCCGCTCGGCTTCCTGACCGCGCGGGCGCGGATCGAGGCGTGCGCCGCCGAGCTGAGTGACACGCTCGTGCTGGTCGACGAGGCCTACGCGGGCTTCAGCGCCGCGTTCGAGTCGATGGCGCCGCGCGTCCGCGAGGTCCCCAACCTCATCGTCGCCAAGACCTTCTCCAAGTACTTCGGCCTCGCGTCCGCCCGCGTCGGCTACCTCGTCGCCGACGCCGCGCTCGTCGCCGAGCTGCGCAAGGCCGAGTCGCCGTTTCGCCTCTCCTACCTCTCCGCGTCGATCGCCCTCGTCGCCCTCGACGAGGAGGAGAGCTACCGCAGGTACGCCGCCGAGGTGATGGCGACGATGGAGCGCTTCAGGGCGCGGACGAACGCGACCCCCGGGGCGCGCGCCCTGCCGACCGCGGCGAACTTCGTCCTCGTCGAGTTCGCCGACGTCGACGCGGCGGAGCGCGTGCAGGCGCG
>JAGQIT010000952.1 GCA_020431135.1 Myxococcales bacterium
CTCAGCGACCCCGACCCCCTGTCCGACCGCCCCCCGCTCAGCTGCCGCGACCCCTTGTCCGACAGCCCCTCCGTCAGCGGCCGCGACCCCTTGTCCGACAGCCCCTCCCTCAGCGGCCGCGACCCCTTGTCCGGCAGGCTCTTGGTCAGACCGCGGCTCGGGATCGTCGGGCCGATGAGCGACGTCAGCGCCCGCGCCGACCCCCCCAGCGCTCGCGTGGCCGCGTCCTCGAACTCCTCGACGTCGAGCACGTCGCCGAGCACGACCAGCGCGTAGCGATCGGCCTCGCCGCGCGCCATCCCCCAGACGAGGAAGCTCGCGAGATCGCTGAGCGGCTCGTCGATCCGCTCGACCTCGCGACTCCCGTCCCTGAGCACGTAGCGTTCGCCGGGCTGCACCCGGAGCAGACGCTCGCGGATCGACGGCCGCCGGGCGTACTCGACGACGTAGGTCGTCCCGCCGGGACGGCGCTTGAGACACCGCGATCCGAGCTGCTCGAGCAGCCAGTCGATGCGCTCGTCGGGCGTCCGCGGGCTGACGACCTCACCGTTCTCATCGAGCCCCTCGAGCGCCGTGTGTGTCGCGTAGATCAGCACCGTACACGGGACACGGATGCCCTCGTCGCGCTCCGAGCTCGGGTCTACCTCGGGTTCCACCATCGCTCCGCATGCTAGCAAGCCGGCGCGCCGAGAGAACGGGCTCCGGCGGCGGACGCCCGCGCCGAACCACCCGCGCGCACCGGCGCCGATCCGCGCGCCGCATCATCGCGATCATTGATGATACAGCGACCGCGGCCCGCCGCCGGCACAGCGCCGTGGAGACCTCTCCACCCACGCGTCGATGCCTCCACGCGACCGAGCGCCGTGTAGACGTCGGGGGCCGCGAGCGCGACGTCGCACGGCCGCGCAGAGCCTGGATCGAGCCGCACCTGCGGCGACGACTGGCGTCGCCCTCCAGTGCAAAGCGGGCCTGCCCCCACCGCCGCCAGCACAGCCGGGCCGCGACATCAGCCGAGAGAACGTGGTTCTACGACGCTGCCTTCGCTGCACGAGAATCGTGATAGCCCTCGGCTATCATCGGCTGTGCGCTTCGATCACCTGCCGCTCACCCTGCGCCAGCTCCAGTACGCCTGCGCCGTCGCCGAGGAGCTCAGCTTCCGCCGCGCCGCCGAGCGCTGCCACGTCGCCCAGCCGTCCCTCAGCGCCCAGCTCGCCGAGCTCGAGCGCGGCCTCGGGATCACCCTCTTCGAGCGCGACCGCCGACGCGTCCTGGTCACGGCCGCCGGCGCCGAGGTCCTCGCCCGCGCCCGCGCCCTCCTCCTCGCCGCCGACGATCTCGTCGACGCCGCCCGCCGCCGCGCCGATCCGCTCGCCGGCGCCCTGCGGATCGGCGTGATCCCGACGATCGGCCCCTACCTCCTCCCGGACCTCGACCCGGCGCTGCGCCGGGCCTTCCCGGAGCTCGAGCTTCGCTGGTCCGAAGACCAGACCGAGCGCCTGGTCGCCCAGGTCCAGACCGGCGATCTCGACGCGGCGCTCCTCGCCCTCGAGGCCGACCTCGGCGACCTCGAGCACGCGACCATCGGCGTCGATCGCTTCGTCCTCGCCGCGCCAGCCAGCCACCCGCTGAGCCGCGGACGCAGGCGCCTGAAGATCGAGGACCTCGCGACCCAGCGCGTGCTCCTCCTCGACGACGGCCACTGCCTGCGCGACCAGGCGCTCGATCTCTGCGCCCTCGTCGGCGCCCAAGAGCTCGGCTTCCGGGCGACGAGCATGACGACCCTCGTGCAGATGGCGGCCAGCGGCGCCGGCATCACCCTCCTCCCGGCGATGGCCCTCGAGGTCGAGAACCGGCGCGCAGAGCTCGTCATCCGCCGCTTCCGCGAGCCCGCGCCGCACCGGACGATCGCCTTCGCGTGGCGCCCCGGCTCGCCGCTGCGCGAGCCCCTCGAGGCGCTCGCCGCGGCCGCCCGCGCGGCCTACGTCGAGATCACCTAGCCTCGCCGCGGCCGCCCGCGCGCGGCCTACATCGACCCGACCCCCGCGCTCGCGTCCGACGTCGACCCGCCCCCGTGCTCGTCGCTGTGCCGGTCGCCCCGCTCGTCTCGCTCTCCCCCGCGCTGCCGGCCCCGTCGTCCGCGCAGGCCAGCGCCGAGCAGAGACGAGCGACAAGCGCGGAGACAGGCGACGTGCGGATCACCCTGTCAGTGGCCAAAGACCGCGCGCGCAGGCCACGTTCGCGGCGCCGCCTCGCGACGAAGCCGCCCGAGCGGGCGGCCTCGTCACGCGAGCGGCGCGAGTGCGGCCTACTCGGGCCCCTTCTCCTTGTCGCTCCGGCTCTTCGCCAGCGCCTCGCGGACGCCCTCCGCATAGGCCGGGTCGGCCCTGTGGAAGTGGCCGAGCTGGCGCTCGATGATCTCCTCCGGGACCCCGTCCATCGCCGCGGCGATGTTGCTGAAGAGGCGCTGGCGCTGGCCCTCGTCGAAGAGGCGGAAGAGGTCGCCGGGCTGCGTGTAGTCGTCGTTGCCCTCGCGGTGATCGTAGCGATCGGCGGCGCCGTCGAGCGCCAGCGGCGGCTCCTTGAAGCGCGGGTCCTCCTTCGGCCCGCCGAAGCTGTTGGGCTCGTAGTAGGCGTCCGGGTTCTCCGTGAAGTTGGCGAAGAAGCGCATCGCGCCGTCCTTGTGGTAGTGGTGGACGGGGCAGCGCGGGCGGTTGACCGGCAGCGCCTCGTAGTGGGTGCCGAGGCGGTAGCGGTGGGCGTCGGCGTAGGAGAAGATCCGCGCCTGGAGCATCTTGTCCGGCGAGAAGCCGATCCCCGGCACGACGTTGGACGGCGAGAACGCGGCGTTCTCGATCTCGGCGAAGTAGTTGTCCGGGTTGCGGCTCAGCTCGAGGACGCCGACGTCGATCAGCGGGTAGTCGCCGTGCGGCCAGACCTTGGTCAGATCGAAGGGGTTGTAGGGGGTCTTCGCCGCGTCGGCCTCGGGCATGATCTGGACCTTGACGTCCCAGCGCGGGTAGTCGCCGCCCTCGATCGCGCCGAAGAGGTCCTCCTGGTAGCTCTCGCGCGTCTTGCCTATGACCTCGGCCGCCTCGTCGTTGGTCAGGTGGCGGTGGCCCTGCTGGGTCTTGAAGTGGAACTTCACCCAGAAGCGCTCGCCGTCGGCGTTGATGAACGAGAAGGTGTGCGAGCCGTAGCCGTTCATGAAGCGCGGGCTCGCCGGCAGGCCGCGATCCGAGAAGAGGATCGTCACCTGGTGGAGGCTCTCCGGCGACAGCGACCAGAAGTCCCACATCGCCGTCGGGCTGCGCAGGTTGGTCCGCGGGTGGCGCTTCTGCGTGTGGATGAAGTCGGGGAACTTGAGCGGGTCGCGGACGAAGAAGACCGGCGTGTTGTTGCCGACCATGTCCCAGTTGCCCTGCTCGGTGTAGAACTTCACGGCGAAGCCGCGGACGTCGCGCTCGGCGTCCGCCGCCCCGAGCTCGCCGGCGACGGTCGAGAAGCGGGCGAGCACCGGCGTCACCTTGCCGATCTCCGCGAAGAGGTCGGCCTTGGTGTACTTGGTGATGTCGTGGGTGACGCGGAAGGTCCCGTGCGCGCCCCAGCCCTTGGCGTGGACGACCCGCTCGGGGATCCGCTCGCGGTTCTGGTGCGCGAGCTTCTCGAGGAGCTGGTAGTCCTCCAGGAGCGCGGGGCCGCGGGGGCCGGCCGTGCGGGTGTTCTGGTTGTCGGCGATCGGGTTGCCGCCGGAGGTCGTCATCGTCGGGGTCTTCTTGGTGGTCATCGGGGGTCTCTCTTCCTTGGCAGCGGCGACGCGGGGTCACCGTGGGCACGCGGTGATGATGCGCGGTTCAGCCAATAGCCACAAATACATCATTTGTCTTCATGTGATAGTTGATGACTATCAGGGCGCTTGTCGGTCGGCGCGCGAGGGCACGGCGAACCGCGGCCCTGCCCGCGCGGACGCAGCGAAGGCCCCGCGCGCGGGGCCCTCGGCCGTCCTCGTCCGTCTGCGAGGACTATGATCGATCTCCGGCGGATCGCCAGCGCGCGTCGGGCCCTCGCGGGGACCTACTGCGGGTTGATCGGCTTGAGCGCGAGGCCGCCGGGGTAGGCGTAGCTCGCCGCCGACGACTGGCCGCTGACGACGATGCCGAAGGGCTCGTCGCCGGTCGCCTCGTTGGTCCCCGGCTTGCACATCGCCTCGCCCGGGTTCATGTCGATCGTCGCCCACTCCCAGGTCGAGTTGCCGATCGCCGTCCAGCGATCCTCCGGGACCACGCCCATGCAGGCGACGTCGATCGCCGCGCCGGCCGGGCGCACGAGCTTGGCGAAGTCGTTGTCGTAGGACGAGTCGACGAGGAAGACGTAGTCGCTCTGGAACTGCTCGTTGGGGACCATCAGGACCATGTAGGGGTCGCCAGGGCAGCCGCCGACGCCGGTCGCCGAGCAGCCGAGCATGTAGCCGGAGACGAGGATCGGATCGTCGGCCGAGATCGTGAAGTCCTGCTGCTCCTGGAACTCGACGATGTCGCCGCTGTTCATCATGATGCTCGCGCCCATCATCGTCGGCGGATCGAAGTCGACCTTGGTGTTGTCCTCGGCGGCGACGATCCGCCAGAGCATCGGCTCGTTGCCGCGCTTGGGGTTGCGCGAGGCGACGTAGTCCTTCCCCCAGGTCTCGAGCGGGAAGATCTGCTCCTCGACGTG
>JAGQIT010000953.1:0-185 GCA_020431135.1 Myxococcales bacterium
GGCCGCGGCACCGACATCATCCTCGGCGGCAACGCCGAGATGATGGCCAAGGCCCACTACGACCCCGACAAGCAGCCCGAGGAGTTCAATAAGCTCCACGAGACCCTCAAGGTCCAGTGCGAGGTCGAGGCCAAGGAGGTCAAGGAGCTCGGCGGCCTCTACGTCATCGGCACCGAGCGCCACGA
>JAGQIT010000953.1:228-1823 GCA_020431135.1 Myxococcales bacterium
CCGGGCGCTCGCGCTTCTACCTCTCGCTCGAGGACGACCTCATGCGGATCTTCGGCGCTGACCGGATCTCCGGGCTGATGGAGCGCCTCGGCATGGAGGAGGACGTGCCCATCGAGGCGCCGATGGTCAACCGGGCGATCGCCCAGGCGCAGCAGCGCGTCGAGGCCATGCACTTCGACACGCGCAAGAACCTCTTCGAGTACGACAACGTCATGAACGAGCAGCGTAAGGCGATCTACGCCCTGCGCAAGCAGATCCTCGAGGGCCGCTACCAGCCCGAGATCCTCGACGAGCAGACCCGCGAGGAGATGCAGGCCAAGCTCGCGCCGCCGCCGGAGACCTCGGGGCCGCACACCATCGAGTCGCTGGCGAAGACGGTGCTCCCGAAGGTGACGAAGATCGTCGACGCCCACTGCCGGTCGATCCTCGCCGCCGAGGGCATCGAGCCCGCGGGCGACGAGCCCTTCCCGCCGGGGGGCATCGACGCCGAGCGCCTGACCCACGAGCTCTACCGCCACTACGGCGCGATGGCGGATCTCGACGACGTCCGCACGGACCGCGCGCAGATCGTCGCCAAGGCCGCCGACGTCGTCGCCCGCTCGCTGATCCAGCAGCGCGAGCGCATCCACGACCTGGCCTTTAAGAAGGTCGAGGAGCTCGTCTTCCAGGTCTGCCCCGGGGACGTCCACCCCGACGAGTGGGACCTCCCGGCCCTCGAGGAGGGCGTCGCCAAGTACTTCCGGGTCAAGATCAGCATCCGCGAGGTCGAGGAGGACGTCGACAAGCTCGTCGACCGCGTGTGGAAGGAGGTCGAGGCGGGCCTCGCCACTAAGGAGGACGAGTTCGGCCTCTACACCTACCTCTTCTACGTCCGCCAGTTCTACCTCGCCGAGATCGACGGGCAGTGGATCGGCCACCTCAAGAACATCGAGCACCTGCGCACCGGCATCGGCCTCGTCGGCTACGCCACGCGCAACCCGAAGAACGAGTACAAGATCCGCGGCTTCAACCTCTTCAAGGACATGTGGGAGGGGATCGAGCACACGGTTCTCGACAAGGTCCTGGGGATGCGCCTGACCGCCGAGCAGCAGCGCCAGGCCGAGGAGGGCGCCGAGTACGAGACCGCGGTCACCCGCGCGAACAGCCAGGACCGCCGGCGCGCCCGCGGCAGCGCCCGCCGGCAGGCGGCGTCGAACGAGCAGCTCTCGCGCCTGCAGGAGGCCGCCCGCCAGGCGATGGCGACGCTCGCCCAGACCGGGCTCAAGCCGACCGGGGAGGAGCGCGCGGCCGCGGCCGCGGCGATCACCGGCGCGGCCGCGGGCGAGGAGGACAAGGCCGCCAGCGGCGGCGGTCGTCGGCGGCGGCGCGGGCCGAAGGTCGGCAAGAACGACCCGTGCCCGTGCGGCTCCGGCAAGCTCTACCGGCGCTGCCACGGCAAGGACGCCGCCTGAGCCGCGGGTCATCGCGGTGAGTGACGAGCCCCTCGACCGGCGTCGCCGGCGAGGGGCTCGCTGCGTCTCGGCACGCGTTGGCGTCTCAGTGAGGGGTCCGCAGGGCGGCGGCGCGCGTTGCTGCGCCGCATCGCCGCCGATAGC
>JAGQIT010000954.1 GCA_020431135.1 Myxococcales bacterium
GGCTGTCCGAGTATTCGGCGCGCGCGACGACCCGCCCGGCCGAGCGCTGCGGCGGCGCCGAGATTGCGGTAGCTTTTGCGGTAGCGTTCGCCCGAGCAGCGGACGATGGCCACCACCGACAAAGCGATCATCACCTGCGCCCTGACCGGCGTTCTCACCAACCCCAAGCAGCACCCGGTCCCCGTGACCCCCGCCGAGATGGCCGCCGAGGCCAAGCGGGCCGCCGACGCCGGCGCGGCGATCGTCCACGTCCACTTCCGCGCGCAGGAGCCCGGCTGGGGGCACATGCCGAGCTGGGATCCCGACGTCGCCGCGTCGATCATCGACGCCATCCGCGAGGCCTGCCCCGGGATCATCATCAACATGAGCACCGGCGTGATCGGCAGCGACATCTCGGGCCCGAGCGCCTGCATGCGCCGCGTCAAGCCGGAGATCGCCGCCTGCAACGCCGGCACCCTCAACTACCTCAAGGCCCGGCGCGGCGGCCAGTGGGCGTGGCCGCCGATGGTCTTCGACAACCCGGTCAGCAAGATCCAGGCGTTCCTCGACGTGATGAAGGAGACCGGGGCGATGCCCGAGTTCGAGTGCTTCGACCTCGGGATCGTCCGCTCGGTCGGCCTCTACGTCGACGTCGGCATGGCCGAGCACCCGCACTACAACTTCGTCATGGGCGTCGCCTCGGGGATGCCGGCGGATCCCGAGCTCCTCGCCTACCTGACCAAGCAGACCAAGCCCGGCGCCTCCTGGGAGGTCACCGCGATCGGCCGCCAGGAGGTCTGGCCGCTGCACCAGCGCGCGGCCGATCTCGGCGGCGCGCTCCGAACTGGCCTTGAGGACACCTTCTACCTGCCGGACGGCGAGCGCGCGCAGAGCAACGGCGAGCTGATCGCGGCGATCGCAGCCTGCGCGGAGCGTGCCGGGCGTGGGATCGCCAGCCCCGACGAGGCCCGCGCGGCGCTCCGCCTGCGCGACGCGGCGACCTAGAGCCTCCGCGCCGCGGCGATCACCAGACGAGCGACGCGCGACCGCGCGCGCTGCCGCGCCCGTTGCCGCGGGTCGCCGCCGTCTGCGAGACTGGCCCCGTGCACGCGCTCCTCAGCGACGAGGGCCAGGCCGCCATCGAGGCCGCCATCGAGGCGATCGAGCGCCGCAGCGCCGCCGAGGTCGTCGTCTCGGTCCACCGGAGATCGGGCGCCTACGGCGGCGCCAAGGTCGTCTTCGGGGTGCTCGTCGCCGTCGCGGCGCAGCTCTTCTTCCTCTACTCGGACGTCGAGTTCCCGCTGCCCCTCTTCGTCGTCGGACCCCTCGCCCTCGGGCTCCTCGGCGCCGCCCTCGGGCGCGTTCCCCTGCTCGAGCGCCTCTTCGCCGGGCCGCTGCGGACGCGCGTCCAGGTCCGCCTCGCGGCCGAGGCCGCCTTCTACCGCCACGGCGTCGGGCACACGCGCGAGCGCACCGGCGTCGCCGTCTTCATCTCGCTCCTCGAGCGCCGGGTCGAGGTCGTCGCCGACTCCGGCGTCCTCCGCCAGCGGCCGATCGAGCCGTGGGAAGCCGCCGTCGCCGCGCTCCAGGCCGCCCTCGCCCGCGGCGGCGAGGTCGAGGCCGTGACCGCGGCGCTCCGCCAGCTCGGCGACGTCCTCGCCCTCTGCCTCCCGTGGCGCGACGGGATCAACGAGCTCGAGAACGACGTCCGCGAGGACGCATGACCCAAGGACCAGGACCCAGGACCGGCATGCGAAGGCCCGCCTCCCCCCGCGTCGTCGCCGGCCTCGGCCTCCTCTTCGCGCTCCTCGTCGCCGCGGAGGCAGAGGCCGCGCGACCCGGAGGCGGCCACACCTTCTCGAGCTCGTCGTCCTCGTCCTCCTCCTACAGCGGCTCGTCCTCCTACAGCGGCTCGTCTTCCTACGGCGGCTCGTCGTCGAGCTGGTCGAGCAGCGGCGGCAGCGGCGGCAGCGGCGGTCCGGGCGACCCGACCGTCAACGCCGTCTTCTTAAGCCTCTTCGGGCTGATGAGCCTCAGCCTCCCCTACTTCGCGTTCATCGGGATCCGCGACACCATCCGGGCCCGTCAGCTCGCCGACGAGCTCCTCGCCCAATACGCCGGGCCGAGCCCAGACCGCGACGCGGGCCTGCTCGCCGCCGAGGCGGCCCCCTTCGATCCGAAGATCGACGCGACCCCCTCCGCCGGCGCCCGCCCGCGCCGCCGCTCCGCCCGCAAGATCCGGATCGCCCGCGGCCGCCCGCAGCGGGTCGGCGTAGAGCGCCTGCGCAGGCGAGACCCCGACTTCTCCGAGATCATCTTCCGCGACCTCGCCTTCCGCCTCTACGCCGAGGCCTACCTCGCCGCCCTCGATCCGGCGGCGAGCGAGGCCCTGACGCCCTACCTCAGCGATGAGCTCCGCGCCGACCTGCCGAAGCGCCTCGGCGTCGAGGTGGTCGCCGTCCTCGTCGGCGACCTCAGGATCCTCCGCTATCAGATCGACGAGGACGACTTCGTCATCACCGCGGACTACACCGCGAACATCCTGATGAAGGGCGTCTACGGCGACGACAGGACGATCTACGCGGTCGAGCGCTGGGAGTACCGGCGCCAGCGCGACGCCAAGACGCGGCCGCCCGCCGCGGTCGCGCGCCTCGGCTGCCCGAGCTGCGGCGCCCCCTTCCTGCGCGGCGATCAGCGGCGCTGCGCCCACTGCGACGCGGTGGTCGACGACGGCCGCCTCGAGTGGCGGGCCGTCTCGCGGACGATCCGCACCTGGGAGCCGCAGCTCCCGACGCTCGTTCAATCGGTCGTCGAGGTCGGCACCGACGAGCCGACGCGCCGCCAGCTCGGCCTCGAGCGCCGCCTCAAGGAGCTCGCGGCCGACGACCCCGGCTTCTCCCTCCCCGGCCTCGTCGAGCGGACCGAGGCCGTCTACCACGCCCTCAACGACGGCTGGAACAACAACCGGCCCGAGCTCTTCCGCCCCTACGTCTCCGACGCGCTCTTCGACTACCTGCGCTACTGGCTCCGCGCCTACCGCGACCAGCACCTGCGCAATGTCCTCGAGTCGCCGCGGATCACGGCGATCCACGTCGCCAAGGTCGAGCGCGACGCCTTCTTCGACGCGATCACCCTGCGGGTCTTCGCCGTCGGCTGCGACTACACGCTCAACGCCGCCAACAAGGTCGTCACCGGCAGCCGCACCTACGAGCGCGCCTACTCCGAGTACTGGACGCTGCTCCGCGGCCGCGGCGTCACCGGCTCGTCCGTCGATCGCGAGGCGTGCCCGGCCTGCGGCGCGCCGCGCTCGATCACCATGGCCGGCCACTGCGACCACTGCGGCAGCCACCTGACCTTCGGGGAATTCGACTGGGTCCTCTCGCAGATCGAGCAGGACGAGGTCTACCGCGGCTAGACGGAGCGCCGCCGCGCGAACGACCTGTCCTAAAAGGCAGAATACCTGCGGGGATCCCTCCTCGCCCCCCCCGAGAACGACGAGGCGCAGACCCCCGGGGGATCCGCGCCTCATCGCCCAGCGCTCGCGCGCCGGCTACCAGTCGATGATCTCGCCGTCGCGGAGGAACTTCCCGCGCGGGCCGTCGGCGCCGAGGGTCGCCGCGATGACGATCCCGCGGACCCCCTCGTCGATGCTCCGGGTGGCGCTCTGCCCCCCCATGTCGGTCCGCACCCAGCCCGGGCAGACCGCGTTGATCTTCACGCCGTCGGCGGCCTCGTGATCGAAGAGGCGGGTGACCGCCGACAGGGCCGTCTTCGAGATCCGGTACGCCGGGAAGGCGCTGCCCATGTCGCTGAGCGCCCCCATCCCCGACGAGACGTTGACGACGCGGCCGTAGCCGACCTCGTTCATCATCGGCAGGATCGCCCGGATGAGGCGGTAGGCGCCGAGGGTGTTGTTGTTGAAGGCGCGGAGCACGATGTCCGCCGGCACGTGCATGGTCGCGGCGCCGCCGGGGTTCGCCGGATCGTTGCTCGGCTCGAAGATCGTCCCGGCGTTGTTGACCAGGACGTCGCAGCGGCCGTGCTTGTCGCGGAGGCGGCCGACGAAGGCGTCGACGCTCGCGTCCGAGGCGACGTCGAGCACCTCCGGCTCGACCTCGAGCCCCTCCTCGGCGAGCGCCTTCACGGCCTCCGCGGCCTTCACCTGGCTGCGCGCGGTGAGGATCACCCGGTAGCCGCGCCCCGCGAGCTCGCGGACGGCGGCGAAGCCGAGGCCGCGGTTGGCCCCCGTGACGACCGCTACCCGCCCCTTGCTGTCGTTGTCGCGCTCCATGATCGGCCCCCTAGCTCGCCGCGTTGATCGTCTCGCCCTGCTTGAGCTCGATGTTGAAGTTGGCGTTACCGAGGGCGCCGAAGAGGCGGACCCACAGGAGCAGGTAGGCCTCGGTGCCGCGGGCGAACGAGATGCCGCCGCCGTCGAGGATCCGCGGCGCCGTCCAGCCGAACTCGCCGAGGAGCCCGCGGACCTCGCCCTTGGCCCCGTCGTCGTCGCCGCAGATGAAGATGATGTGATCGCCGGGGACGCCCTCCGGGCTGACCATCAACACGCAGTTGATGGTGTTGAGGGTCTTCACCACCCGGGCCTTGGGGAAGGCGCGCTGGATCTGCTCGCCGAGCGAGTCGTCGTTGCACACCGAGAGCGTCGGCGGGAAGCCCTTGGAGAAGTCGAGCGGGTTGGCGAGATCGATGATGATCTTGTCGCCGATGTTGTCGGCGCCGGCGGCCTCGAGGGCGGCGACCGAGGCCACCCCGGCCGTGCAGTTGACGATCCGCTCGCCGAAGGCCGCGGCCTCCGCGAAGGAGCCCTCCGAGGCGTTCTCGCCGGCCTCCGCCGCCCACGCGACCGCCTTCTCGTTGCCCTTGGTCCGCGAGCCCATCATCACCTCGTGGCCGAGGTCGATGAGCTTCGTCGCGATCGTCTTGCCGACCATACCGGTGCCCAGAACTGCGTACTTCATGGTGAGTCTCCTGTCTCCGCGGCGGCGCTCGTGGCCGCCGGTGGAGGTGACACTAGCCCTAGGGGCGGCGCCCGTCTATGTCCCCGACGCTCGTTACTCTGTTAACTATTTGTCAGGAATCGATGATGACCTCCGCCCGCGCTGGTAGAGTTCGCCGGTGGCTGACCTCTTCGACGGGATCCTCCCCTTCGTCCACGCCGCCGAGGAACGCTCGTTTCGCCGGGCCGCCGAGCGGATCGGCGTCACCCCTGCGGCGATCTCGAAGGCCGTCCAGCGCCTCGAGGCCCGCCTCGGCGTCCGCCTCCTCGAGCGGACGACGCGGCAGGTCCAGCTCACCGACGAGGGCGCGCTCTATCTCGCGCGCTGCCGCGAGGCGATCGCCCAGGTCGAGGCCGGGCGCGAGACGATCGCCCGCGCCCAGGCCGTCCCGCGCGGCGAGCTCACGGTCTCCCTCCCCTTTGTTCTCGGCGACCCGCTGCTCCGCCGGCTCCCGCGGTTCACCGACCTCTACCCGGCGCTGCGCGTCCATCTCCGCCTCAGCGATCGACGCAGCCGCCTGGTCGACGAGCGCGTCGACGTCGCGATCCGGGTCGGCGATCTCCGCGACGACGCGCTCATCGCCCGCAGGATCATGGCGACGCGCTGGGTGACCGTCGCCGCGCCGGCGTACATCAGCCGCCGCGGCGCTCCCGAGCGCCCCGAGGGGCTCCGCGACCACGACTGCCTCGCCTTCCGCGCGCCCCGGGGGAAGCTGATCCCCTGGACCTTCCGCGGCGACGACGGCGAGACCCTGAGCCAGGCGGTCGACGGCCCGATCGACATCGACCAGGGCGAGCTCCTGCTCACGGGCGCCCTCGCGGGCCTCGGTGTCGCCCAGGTCTTCGACTTCATGATCGGCGATCACATCCGCGCCGGTCGCCTCCTCGAGGTCCTCGGCCCCTTCGCCGCCGAGGGGCCGGCGATCCACGCGCTCTTCCTGGCGTCGCAGCGGCGCTCGCCGAAGATCCGCGCGTTCATCGACTTCCTCGGCGAGGCCTTCGCCCCTGGCGGCTAGCGGGCCGTGGCGAACGCCCCCCGCGACCTCGTCGTCACGGACGCAGCGCGCAGGCCGAGCGCGCAGGGAGAATCATAGGGGCGACCGGGCACAGCGCTTGGCGGTCGGCGCGGACCGCTAGAATTTGCGGGCGAGTCAGATCCACCGCCGACACGTCTAGGATCCCCCTGTGCTCCTCGCCGCCCTCACCTGGCTCTTCGATCCTGAGGAACCGATCGTCCGCCAGGACCTCCCGGCCCCCCCGGGCGCCGGCGCGGGGTGGCTCCAGCCGATCGCCCTGGGGATCCTCCTCTTCTCGATCGTCGCCATGATCCTCCGGCGCCGGCGAGCGCGAAGGCTCGGGATCGAGGGCATCCGCACCTTCGCCTTCGGCGCGGCCGTCGGCAACGTTCTCTTCGACCTCAGCGCCGTCCTCACCCCGGACAGGCCCGCGGCCGAGTCGATCCGCGACCTCGAAGAAACGCCCGAACGCGATGACCTCGGCGACGGCCGCGACCCGACGAAGGGCGACGGCAAGCCGCCGGCCTCACGCGCGTCGCCTTGATCGCCGCGACTGCATCTCGGCGCGAGCGCATCGATCCGCCGATGCGTTCACGCGGAGGCTCACCCGCGAACTGCTCCGCGCTCCCCCGCGATCAAGCTCGCGGCGCGCTAGTACAGCGACCCTTGAGCGCGAACGGGGGCTCCGACGACGGCGGCGCGAGCACGCGCTGAAGCGCAAAGCATCCTCCTCGCCGCGGACCTCTGCGCGCCGTGAGGCGCCGATGAACAGAGTTCACCAGCGCCCGCCTGACCGAAGGGCCGCGTTGAGGCGACGCTCACGGCCGCCTCTGCGGACCCGTGGATCCGCCACGGAGAGCAGGTACCCTCTTCTAACGCCGCCGCGGAGCCTCTGCGCCGGCCTGGTCGGCTGATGGACTCGTCGCGTGCACGTTCGCTCCTCTCCGGGATCTTCCGGATCGACAGCGACGACGAGGACGTCCAGCGCCGCGGACGCGCGCTCCTCGGTGTTCTCCTCGCGGTCTCGGTGTCGCTCATCCTGGTGACCGCCGCGTTCCTCCTGGCGCCGCTCCAGCGGATGCAGGCGACGCTCACCGTCATCGCCATCATCGCCGTCGTCTGCCTGGCGGGCGCCATCCTCACCCGCCGCGGCCGGGTCGACGCGGGCGGCCTCCTCATGAGCGGCACCCTCAGCGTCATGATCGCCGGCTACATGCTCTACGCCGGCCTCTACACGCCCTTCCTCTGGTACACGTCGCTGAGCATCGTGATCGCGAGTATCTCGGTGCGTCCGCAGCTCATCTGGGTCTCGCTCGCGGTCAACATCGGCGTCGCGATCTTCACCGGCCTCGTCCTCCCCATATCCGCCGAGGAGCGCATGCGGGTGACCGTCATGCTCATCGCCCTCCTCCTGCCGACCGGCGTCTTCACCTACTTCAGCGCCGCGCGCAGCCGGATGATCTTCAGGGCCCAGTCGGCGGCGATGCGCGAGCTCGAGATCGCCAAGGCGAAGCTCGACGACGCGGTCGTCGTGGCCCAGGAGCACGCCGACCGCGCTGACGCGGCCAACCGCGCCAAGAGCACCTTCCTCGCCAACATGAGCCACG
>JAGQIT010000955.1:0-2181 GCA_020431135.1 Myxococcales bacterium
GAGTGCTGGGCCGCGAGCTGGCGGCCGGCGCCGGTCGCCATGCGGATGACCACCGGCACCGAGAATTGCCCGCCGGACATGTGGCGGATCGTCGCCGCGTTGTTGAGGATCTGGTCGAGGGCGAGGAGGCTGAAGTTGACCGTCATCACCTCGACGATCGGCAGCATGCCGCCGAGGGCCGCGCCGATCCCCGCGCCGACGAAGGCCGACTCCGAGAGCGGCGTGTCGCGGATTCGATCGGGCCCGTAGCGGTCGAGGAGGCCCTTGGAGACCGCGTAGCAGCCGCCATAGGCGCCGACGTCCTCGCCCATCATGAAGACCCGCGGGTCGCGGTCGAGGGCCTCGCAGATCGCCGTCTTCAGGGCCTCGCGGTAGGTGGTGGTCGTCGGCTCGCTCATCAGCTGCCTCGCTCGGCGTAGACGTCCTTGGTCAGGTCTTCGATCGGCTCCCAGGTGCCGGCTTCGGCGAAGGCGACCGCCGCCTCGACCTCGCGGCCGACGTCGGCCTCGATCGCCGCGAGGGTGCGGTCGTCGAGGAGCCCGGCGTCGCGCAGGCGGGCCTCGAAGCGGCGGATCGGCCCGTGCTTCTTCCAGCGCTCGACCTCGGCCTTGTCGCGGTAGAGCTGGGCGTCGTACATCGAGTGCGCGCGGAAGCGGTAGGTCCGCAGCTCGAGGAAGGCCGGGCCGGCGCCGCCGCGGATCGCCTCGACCGTCCGCCGCGTCGCCTCGCGGACGGCGAGGACGTCCATGCCGTCGACCGCCTCCGAGGGGATGTTGTAGGCCGCGGCCTTGCGGTGGATGTCGGTCTCGGACTCCGAGCGCTCGAGCGCCGTGCCCATGGCGTAGCGGTTGTTCTCGCAGCAGAAGAGGACGGGCAGCCCCCAGATCGCCGCGAGGTTGACGGACTCGTGGAACTCGCCCTCGGCGACCGCGCCCTCGCCGAAGAAGCAGACGGCGATCGCGTCCTCGTCGCGCATGTCGCTGGCGAGCGCGAGGCCGACCGCGAGCGGGATCCCGCCGCCGACGATCGCGTTGCCGCCGTAGAAGCGTGTCTTCGCGTCGAAGAGGTGCATCGACCCGCCGCGGCCGCGGCTGCAGCCCTCCTGCTTGCCGTACATCTCGGCCATGATCGCGCCCATGTCGACGCCGCGGGCGAGGGCGTGGCCGTGCTCGCGGTAGGTCGCGATGATCGCGTCGGCGGCGGTGAGGTGCTCCATGACGCCGACGGCGATCGCCTCCTCGCCGATATAGAGGTGGAGGAAGCCGCGGATCTTGCCGGCGCTGTAGAGCTCCGCCGACTTCTCCTCGAAGCGGCGGATCCGCAGCATCTCGCGCAGGAGGTGGAGCGCCTGCTCGCGCCCGGGGAGGGGGAGTATCTTGGTGTCGCCCATCAGCTCGCCGCGCCCTCGCTCGTGTTGTTGTTGCCGTTGCCGTTGTCGTCGTCGCCGCCGCTGCGCTCGAGGGTCGAGGTGTCGCCCTCGGGGAGGCCGAGCTCGCGGGCGCGGAGGAGGCGGCGCATGATCTTGCCGCTGCGCGTCTTCGGCAGCTCGTCCTTCACCTCGATCTCGCGCGGCGCGACGCTCGGGCCGAGGCGCTTGCGGGTGAACGCCTTGAGCTCGCGGAGGAGCTCGTCGGAGGCCTCGTACCCGGGCTGGAGGGCGACGAAGGCCTTGACGATCGCGCCGGCGACCGGGTCCGGGACGCCGATCACCGCGGCCTCGGCGACCGCCGGGTGCTCGATGAGCGCGCTCTCGACCTCGAAGGGGCCGATCAGGTGGCCGGAGGACTTGATCACGTCGTCGGCGCGGCCGATGAACCAGAAGTAGCCGTCCTCGTCGCGGCGCGCGAGGTCGCCGCTGAGGTACCAGCCGTCGGCGAAGCACTTCCTGTAGCGCTCGTCGGCGCCGAGGTAGCCGCGGAACATCGACGGCCAGCCTGGCCGCAGCGCCAGCTCGCCCTCGCGGCCGCTGGCGGTGATGTCGACGACGCGGCCGTCGTCCGAGCGCTCGACGATGCCGGCGTCGATCCCCGGCAGCGGCTTGCCCATCGAGCCCGGGCGGATCGCCATCGACCGGAAGTTGGCGATCATGATCCCGCCGGTCTCGGTCTGCCACCAGTTGTCGTGGATCCCCTTGCCGAGGACCTCCTGCCCCCAGACGACCGCCTCGGGGTTGAGCGGCTC
>JAGQIT010000955.1:2254-4124 GCA_020431135.1 Myxococcales bacterium
GTGTACCAGACGTCGACCCTCTCCTCCTCGAGGATCCGGTACCAGCGCTCGGCGTCGAACTCGGCCTCGTCGACGATCATCGTCACGCCGTTGGTCAGCGGCGCGATGATCCCGAAGGAGGTGCCGGTGACCCAGCCGGGGTCGGCGGTGCACCAGTAGACGTCGCCCGGGCGGAGGTCGAGGGCGTAGCGGCCGGCGATGTGGTGCATGACCACCGCCTCGTGGACGTGGACCGCCCCCTTGGGCTTGCCGGTGGTCCCGCTCGTGAAGTGGAGGAGCGCCATGTCCTCGGGGTCCGTCGGCTCGATGGCGTAGCGCGGGTCCATCTCCGCGAGGCGGGCGCGGAGGTCGATCGTCCCGGGGAGCGCGGCGATCTCGTCGGCGTCGCCGATCAGGAGGACGTGCTCGAGGCCGGGGAGCTTCGCGCGGAGGCCGGCGACCTTGCGCTTGTAGAGGCGCGGCGTCGTCACGAGGACGCGGCCGTCCCCGAGGCTGATGCGGGTCTCGAGGGGCTCGGGGCCGAAGGCGGCGAAGAGCGGCGAGAACACGGCGCCGCGCTTGAGCGTCCCGAGGGCGGCGACGTAGAGCTCCGGCAGGCGGCCGCTGAGAACGAAGACCCGGTCGCCGCGGGCGATCCCGAGGTCGACGAGGAGGTTGGCGAAGCGGGCGCTCGCGTCGGCGAGGTCGCGGTAGGTGAGATCGCGTCGCTCGCCCCGCTTGCCGAGCCAGCGGATCGCGACGCGCTCGGCGAGCTCGCCGGCGGCGTGGCGATCGACCGCCTCGTAGGCGATGTTGAGGCCGCCCCCCTCCGGGAGGCCGTCGAGGAGCGCGCGGGCGTCCGCCCAGGCGAAGGACGCCCGCGTCGCCTCGTAGTCGGCGAGGTTGGGGGCGCCGGTGGATGAGGAGTCCGCGACCATCGGGACGAGGGTCTTGATTTGTGGGGGCGCTCGACAAGCGCGGAAAACTCGACGCGTGCCCGGGGCGCGCAGAAATTCTTGCAGCCCCTGCGCGCGCCTGATGTGCTGGTGTTCGGCGCGGCGCGCTGTCGCGGGCGAGTCGGCGGCGCCGACAGAGAGGGGGCGCGCGGACGCGCGCGTCCGAAAAAACCGGCGGCCTGCGGCGCAACGAAGGCGCTTGCCCGGGGGGACGAAGGGTTGGAGGTTCTCCGCCCAGGAGATCCGCATATGGCCCTTCGCCTCGTCGCTTCCGCACCTGTCCTCTCCTTCGCCCTGCTCGTCGCGGCGTGCAGCGGCTCTGACACCGGCTCGGCGTCGGCGAGCGGCAGCGACAGCGACACCGGGACGACCGGCGACGACACGACGACGACGACGGGCGCGAGCGCGACCGGGACGACGACCACGACCGGCACGGCGAGCGGGTCGAGCGGCACGGACAGCGAGACCGGGACGACCGCGGGGACCGAGACCGGGACGTCGACGACGACCGGGACGACGGGCGAGACGACGGGCGAGACCACCGGCGGGGGCGTCTGCGGCGACGGCGTCGTCGACGAGGGCGAGGCGTGCGACGACGGCAACGACGAGGACGGCGACGACTGCACCAGCGAGTGCGTCGCCGCGGTCTGCGGCGACGGCATCGTCCACGCGGGCGTCGAGGAGTGCGACGACGGCAACGACGACAACACCGACGCCTGCCTCGACACCTGCGCGGCGGCGAGCTGCGGCGACGGCTACGTCGGCCCCGGCGAGGCGTGCGACGACGGCAACGACGAGGACGGCGACGACTGCACGAACGCCTGCGCCCTGCCGACCTGCGGCGACGGCGTCCTCCAGGGCGAGGAGGGCTGCGACGACGGCAACGACGACAACGGCGACGACTGCCTCAACACCTGCCTGGTGGCGAGCTGCGG
>JAGQIT010000955.1:4192-7135 GCA_020431135.1 Myxococcales bacterium
TGCAAGGCCGCCGGCTGCGGCGACGGCTACCTCCAGGAGGGCGTCGAGGCCTGCGACGACGGCAACCTCGTCAACGAGGACGCGTGCACGGAGGTCTGTCAGCTCGCGACCTGCGGCGACGGCATCATCCAGGCCGGCGTCGAGGAGTGCGACGACAAGAACGAGGTCAACGCCGACATGTGCAGCCTCCAGTGCCATGACACGCCCGTCGCCCTGACCCTGACGGCGGGCGGCGAGACCGCGACCTACGGCGGCGACGGCGGCGACCCCTTCGACGACAGCTGCCCGCAGGGACAGGCGCTCATCGGCTTCAGCGGCAAGCTCGACGGCAACAACTGGCACGGCAACGTCGCCGGGATCTGCGGGACCCTGGCGCTCGACGTCGAGGGCGACGCCTTCGTGATCGCGGTGAGCGAGGCCGCGAGCCTGCCGCTGCGCGGCGCGGCCAACCAAAACGGCCAGGGCTGGTCGCGCTACTGCCCGGCGGGCGAGGTCGTCGTCGGCTTCAGCGGCCGCAACGGCTGGTACATCGACCAGCTCACCTTCTACTGCGCGGCCCCGCAGATCGCGGAGGACGGCGACGGCTTCTTCGTCTCGCTCGGCGCGGCCGCGCCGCTCGCGGCGATCGGCGGCCCCGGCGGGGACCCCTTCCCCGAGACCTACTGCCCGATGGGCCAGATCGCCACGCGGCAGCGCGGCCGCGCGAGCAACGACCTCGACCGCTTCGGCCTCGGCTGCGCGAACATCAACCTCCTCTACTAGCGGGGCTGCGGGCGTGTCCTCCGCGGAGGACACGACAGCGCGGAGATGTGCGTGCGCTGAACTGGCGCGCGCCGTGCTAGCCTCGGTCCGATGTGGGGTCCCGTCGTGTCGCGTCGTGTCGCGCTGGTGTCTGTCTGCGCCGGGCTCGGCGTCTTCGCGGGGAGCTGCCAGTACGACAGCTTCTGTGGGTTTGTCTGCCCGGAGAAGGGGATCCTCCAGGGGTTTTCGACGATCTCCGGCGTCTCGAGCATCGACGCCTTCTTCGGCGCGGTCATCGACGTCAGCGCCGCGGCGGCGCGCACCGACGCGGCGCTGCGCGGCGAACTCGACGCGATCGGCGTCGGCCTCGGCCTCGAGCCCGGGTCGTCGGGGGGGATGATCCGCGCGAAGATCGAGGAGCGCGTCGAGGCGTCGACGGTCGGCGGGCTCTATCTGCGCTACCAACCCGCCGTATGCACGACCTCGGTCGAGGTCGCGGCCGTGGCCGCGGCCGAGTGTGACATCGACCTGGACGCGGGCGAGGTCGCCGTGACGTGCGAGGGCGCCTGCGACATCGACGCGAGCGCCCAGGCCGACTGCGCCGCCGACGGCAGCCTTACCTGCGTCGGCATCGCGCCGGGTCTGCAGTGCGCGGGCACGTGCACGGGGAGCTGCGAGTTGAGCCTGCCGGCGACCTGCGACGGCGTCTGCCGGGGCCAGTGCGTCGGCGAGTGCTCGGTCGTCGACACCCAGGGGAGCTGCGCGGGCGCCTGCGACGGCGACTGCACCGGGACGTGCGAGCTCAAGGCCGGTGGGACGTGCGACGGCGCCTGTCAGGGCGAGTGCGCGTACGCGCCGCCCGGGGCGAGCTGCGAGGCCGACGTCCAGGCGCGCTGCGAGGCGATGGCCGGCGCCGACGTCGAATGCCGCGGCGGCTGCGAGGGCAGGGCCACGGCGCCGACGGTCGCTGCGGAGTGTGAGGCGACCGTCGAGGCGAAGGCCAAGGCCAGCGTCGATTGTGTCCCTCCGGAGGTCGTGATCACCTGGCAGTGGAGCGCCACGCTCGTCGACGATCTCGAGGGACAGGCGGAGTTCCGCGCGTGGATCGGGGCGCTGCGCGGGCGCCTCGCGGGCCTCCTCGCCGCGGAGGCGCAGGCGAGGGCGCTCGTCGAGACCGCGGGGTCGCTGGCGACCGCGGCGGAGGGGGCCGTCAAGGACGGCATTGAGGAGGTCCGCGAGAGCGGCGATCTCAAGTCGGCGATCGGCGCCGGCTGTGCGCTCGCCGTGCTCAGGGACGTCGTCGTCATCCTCGAGCGCGTCGGTGACGATCTCGCGGACTCCGTCGGCGGCGCGGCCGAGGTGCTCATCGCCGTCGGCGGCTGAGCGCCGGCGGGAGCTCCTAGCCCGCGCGCGGCAGCTCGGCGAGCACCCGGAGGAGGTCGCTGCTCGTGACGATCCCGAGGAGGTCGCCCTCCGGATCGATCACCGGGAGCGCGTGAAAGGTGCCGCCGCTGAGGAGCGCCGCCGCCTCGCGCACGGTCGTCGCCGGGCTGATCGTCACGAGGTCGCGGCTCATCACCTGGGCGATCGGGAAGCGGCGGTCGAGGAACGCCGCGAGCTCGGCCTCGTCGTGGCCGTGCTCGCCGAAGCCGACGTCGAGGAGGTCGCTCGCCGAGATCATCCCGAGGAGGCGGCGGCCGTCGACGACCGGGACGTGGTGGAGCCGATGCTCGCGGACGAGCGCGCGGACGACCCGGAGGCGATCGCTCGGCGTCACCGTGTGCACAGCGGTCTGCATCAGGGTCGAGATCGGCGCGTCGGGTCCCATCGCGGCGATGATGCCCGCGCGCGACGGTCGTCGCCGCGCAATTTTCCCGGACCGACGCGCCGCTGCGCGCGGCGAGAACCAAAAAAGTGGGGGAGGGCGCCTCCCCAGCGCTCTCCCCCGGCAGAGCCTGCGACGGGCCTCCCCGCCGCGTCACGGGCTCCTAGCGCCCAGACGGCCCGTTGGCGGCGCCTCCCCGGCCACCGCCGCTCCGGCGCTCCTTCTCCCCGAGGAGGCGACGGAGGTCGTCTGGGCTACGAATGACCAGCACGAGCGAGGGCCGGATCTGGATCGCCCCGGCGGACTCCCCAGCACGCCGGCGTCGATCTCGATCGAGCCCTCGGCTCGCGCTGAACTCGGTGTGCGCGCCCCGGTCG
>JAGQIT010000956.1 GCA_020431135.1 Myxococcales bacterium
TCGCCCCGGCGCCCTACGGCCAGCCGCAGCTCTCGCTCTTCCCGCTCTCGCTCTTCTCGATCAACCGCATCGACGCGGTCCGCGGCGGCAGCTCGGTGCGCTTCGGGCCGCGCACCTCGGGCGGCGTCTTCAACCTGATCTCGAACCCGATCCCCGAGCACCCGCGGATCGCCGTCTTCGCCCAGACCGATCAGTTCGGCGACGCCGGCGCGGCGGCGTCCTACGGCGGCACCCACCGCGGCCTCGGGATGTACTTCGAGTACGCGCCGCGCTTCGGCCGGACCTACCGCGAGCACAGCGAGTTCCAGGCGCACGGCGGCCTCATCAAGCTGAGCTACGCGCCGTCGTCGAAGGTCGACCTCGCGTCGACGACCCACCTCTTCAAGGAGGACTCCAACCTCCCGGGCGGCCTCGACGAGAAGCAGTACGCCGAGGGCGACCGCTTCCGCAGCGTCCGCCCCTACGACCGCTTCGAGGGCGCGCGCGCCGGCACCAGCCTCAAGGTCCGCTGGCGGCCGAAGGAGGAGCACGAGCTCCAGGTCATCGGCTTCTACAGCCACACCTACCGGATGTCGGTGATGGAGCGCCAGGTCAGCCTCGAGGGCGAGGCGCCGACGCTCTACTTCCGCCCCCGGGTCTACGACATCTTCGGCCTCGAGCCGCGCTACGCCCTGCGGATCCGCCACCCGAAGGACATCTTCCAGGACCTGTCGATCGGCGGCCGCTTCATGTACGAGATGGGCCGCAGCCGCGAGTGCCGCGAGATCTCGCCGGCCGACATGCCCGGGGTCTACACCAGCGACCTCGCCGACACCTGCCGGACGCTGGCGCTCGATCGCGACGACCTCGACCCGGCGATCCGCCGCGACGGCGACGCCCGGATCGCCGCCTACGCGACCTACATCGACGACAAGGTCTACCTCCTCGACACCAAGCTCGTGATCACCGGCGGCGCCCGCCTCGAGCTCGCCCAGCTCTCGGGGCGCAACAACCTGAGCCAGCGCGCGCTCAGCCGCTTCTACTGGGAGATCCTGCCGGCGGCGTCGGTGTGGTACGGGCCGATCGACGAGCTCGCCGTCTTCGCCGGCTACGGCCGCTCCTTCGGCCCGTCGCAGTTCCTCCAGGTCGACACCGCGACCTCCGACAGCAACTACCAGCTCAACCCCGAGGTCGCCGACATGGTCGAGGGCGGCGTGAAGCTCCTCGAGCTCGGGGGGCTCTACGCCGACTTCACCGGCTGGTACCGCTACTACCAGGACCTCACCGACGTAGGCGAGACCCAGGTCGACCGGATCGCCGGCGCCCACGTCTACGGCGTCGAGACCGACGTGACCTGGGAGCCAGGTGAGGTCTGGGACCGCGCCGAGGGGGTCGAGCTCAACGTCGGCTACGCCTGGACCGAGAGCTCGATCGCCGCCGGGCAGTACGCCGGCAACCGCCTCGCCTGGTACCCCGCGCACGAGGTCTGGGGGAGCGCGAGCTACGAGTTCCCCTTCGGCCTCAAGCTCGGCGGCGACGTCAGCTACAACTCGTCGCAGTTCACCGACTACGCCAACCGCCCGGCCGGCTACGACGCCTTCGGGGCGACCGGGGTGATCCCGTCCTACACGCTCGTCGGCGCCTACGGCCGCGTCCGCGCGCCGCTCCCCGATCACTGGCAGGTCGAGCTCACCTTCGGCGTGAAGAACCTCCTCAATGAGGAGTGGTTCATGCGCACGGACGACGAGAACCGCGGGATCCTGGCGATGCGCCCGCGGACCTTCTACATCAACCTCGGCTTCGCCCATGACTTCCTCCCGCGCGGCCGCGGTCGGCGGTCGGCGAGGCGGTCGAAGGCGCGCGGCCACGGCCTCGCCGAGATCGGCCGGCGCAAGAGCCCGCGGGCGCGGATGCTCGACATGATGCGGATGAACGGCGCCCTCGGGGTCGGGCCGATGGCGCCGCGCGGGAGCGGGGGCTGGCTGTGAGGCGCCGGCGGTGGCGGGGCTGGTGGGCGCTCCACCGCCGCGTCGGCGTCGGCGTCGCGCTCTTCGTCCTCGTCGTCACCTCGAGCGGGATCCTCCTGCTCTTCCGCGATCAGCTCCGCGAGCCGATCCCGAAGGCGACGCCGACGACCGCGACGATCAGCCTCGACGCCGTGGTCGCCAGCGCGGTCGCCCACGGCGGCGCGCCGGCGACCGACGTGACCATGCCGGCGGCGCCTGACGAGCCCTATCGCGTGTGGATCGACGACGACGACGAGACCCTCGTCTTCGTCGACGGTCGCGGGGAGGTCCTCGGCGCGCGCGCGACCCGTACGGGGCTGACGCGGCTCCTCTTCGCGCTCCACACGGGCGAGCTCCTCGGCGGCCTCGGCTGGGCGCTCGCCCTCGCCACGGGGCTGTCGATGCTGACCCTCGCGCTCAGCGGCGCGGTGATGGCGAGCGCCCGCTGGGGTCGCCGTCGGCGGCGGCGAGGGCCCGCGTGACGCGCAAGGGTGGTATGTTTCCGGCTCAGATCGCCGTCCCGACCCCAGACGGTCGCGCTGGGGGACGACGCGCGGAGGTGGTGTGACGTGCCGCTCATCGTCCAAGAACCATTCCAATACGGGATGTCGATGCTGCTGGAGCTCCAGCGGATCGTCGTCCACCGGCGCACCGCGTTCCAGGAGGTGATCATCGCCGACACCGAGGCCTTCGGGCGGACGCTCCTCCTCGACGGCCTCGTCCAGTCGTCCATCGCGGACGAGGCGCTCTACCACGAGCTCCTGATCCACCCGGCGCTGGTGATCCACGGCGCGCCGCGCCGCGTCCTCGTCGGCGGCACCGGCGAGGGCGCGAGCCTCCGTGAGATCCTCCGCCACCCGACCGTCGAGGCGGTGCTCACCGTCGATCTCGACGGCGAGGTCGTCGAGCTGTGCAAGGAGCACCTCCCGGAGTGGAGCGCCGGCGCCTTCGAGGATCCGCGCGTCGAGTCGCGGATCGGCGACTTCCTCGACACCCTTAGCGACGCCGAACCTGGCTCTTTCGACATCATCGTCAGCGACCTCACCGACCCGGTCGAGGACGGCCCCTCGGTCCACCTGTGGAGCCGCTCGTACTACCGCCAGGTCGCGCGCGCCCTCGCCGACGACGGGATCTTCGTCCTCCAGGCCGGCGAGCTCGATCCCCTCGACCTCCACATGGCCCGCTGCGTGCGCTCGACGCTCCTCGAGGTCTTCCCCCACGTCCACTTCGTCCACTCGTACGTCCCGTCGTTCCACTGCCTGTGGGCCTTCGCCGTCGCGTCGAAGCGGCCCTTCGATCCGTCGCCGCCGGACCTCGAGGACAGGATCGCCCGCCTGCCCGACAGCCTGCGCGTGTACACGCCGGCGCGGCACCGCGTGGCGATCGAGACCCCGCCGTACCTCGCGAAGATGCTGGCCACGCCCGGCAAGGTGGTCACGAGCCCGGACGAGGTCCCGTCGATCCTCGGCTAGCGGAGCCCTGCGATGGCCGACGCGACCACGGGCGGCGCTCCGCCGCCGCGATCCTGGAGCCGGACGAACCAGCTGATCATCGCCGCGGCCGCGCGCCTCGGGGTGACTGCCGAGCCGCTGAGCGCGACCGAGACCGACTTCTTCCTCCGCCTGCGCCGCGGCGAGCGGGCGGTGATCATCTCGAAGACGCGCTCGCCCTTCCTCACCCAGGTCG
>JAGQIT010000957.1 GCA_020431135.1 Myxococcales bacterium
CCTACACCCACAACTGGCCGCCCGACGAGCAGATCGGCAATCACCCGTCAGGAGGTCTCGTCGTCGTGTCGGTGGCGAGCTTCGTCCTCCTCCTCGGCGGCATCGCGGCGATCTACTGGTACCTAGCGTCGCGTCGACGCGCGGAAGGGCTCCCCCAGCCCGCTCCACTGGCGGGGCTGAGCATCACCTCCTCGCCGAGCGGTTAGCGGCTAGCGGCTCGCGCGGGCATGGCCTAGGAAGACGATGGCGTCGACCGCCCCGCGTAGGATGCCGCCGCCGAAGGAGGTCGCGGTGCCGAACTCGAAGTCGGCGTCGGTCAAGCCGCCCTCGGGGGCGTCGCTTAGGGGGACGACGTAGCGCTCGCCCGCGGCCCGGAGGGTCTCCTCGAGCGAGCCGTCCCGGAGTCTCACCTCGGCCTCCGGCTCGCAACCGCCGCCGCCCCCCTGGAGACGAGTCCCCTCGGCGAAGAGAAGCCAGATGACGTACATCGATCCCGGAGCCTTCGCCTCGAGGCGCGCCCCGAGGCTCGGCCACATCGGCCGTGCGCGACTCGGCGGCCCAAAGCGCAGCAGGTCGGTAGACCTCGCCAGGTGGAGGTTGTGGCCGAAGAGGACGATCTTCTCCGCCGCTGCAAGGCGCTCGCTCAGCGCCGCCATGCGCCGCTCCATCAGCCCTTCGCGGCGGTTGAAATGTTCGCGCAGGGCGTCGGGATCCTCGCCGATGCTGGCCCGCTCCATCGCTAGCCAATACGAAGAGGCGAGCTGGTCGATCGTCTGGGCGAGGTGCTCGGCGACGCCGGGACCGCAGGCCCCGTCGATCGGCCCGGCGGCGCCGCGGAGCTCGGTCACGAGGGCCCGCAGGCGCTCGACCTCCGCCATCCCCCCAGAGCCGCGCGGCGGGGTGAGCTTCGCCCGGACGCTCGTGACCGTAGGTTCCTCGGTGCAGGGCCCTAGGGCGTCGCGGGCGTCCTGGAAGCCGCCGCCGGGCTTGGCGTCGAAGTCAAACCCGTAGAGGCGGATCCGTCGTCCGTCGATCGCCTCGGCGGCCATGCTCAGCCGGTGGAGCGAGCGCCAAAAGCCGAACTCAGCGCTGACGAAGCGCCGGGTGCACAGGTTCGCCGGCGCTTGGCTGTAGGGGCGAAGCTCGCGTCGTTCCAGCTCGCTGTCGCCGCTGTAGCCGTAGAGGACGACCTTGCCGAGCCAGGCCTCCTCGCCGGTCTCGAGAAACCGATCGATACGACGGGCGTCGGATCCTCCGATCTCCATCGCGATCTGGCGAACACCGCCCTCGAACACCAAGCGACGGAGGAAGGCAAGGCGGTAGGCGTACTTGTCGTCGACGTAGTGATCGCCCTCAGCGAGGGCGATATAGCGGTAGGTCGCGGCGGCTGCGGTGAAGAGCCCGTCGATCTCGGAGCTGAGCGGATCGTCAAGGCTCGTGGGGAGCTCTAGGGCGTGCTCTTCGAGCCACTCGACGTGATGCTCCTTGGGGCCGTTCGCGCACCCTGAGAGGAGCACGAGCGAGAGGGAGAATGCGCGGAGTCGAGAGCTACGCGGCGGTCGAGGAGCTGCGTGGTTCATCGTGGTCATCGCCCGCCCTAGACTCCGACGGGCCGGTCCGCCGAGAGTCTGGCATGCCGTGGGCTTCTGCGCTACACAGCGCCGCCGCGGGTCCAGGGAGCCTGGGCGTCCTCGCCGATCCCCAACGGAGAGCATGGCCGTCGCCGCCCGACTGGGGGATCGCGACGTCGTCCGCCTCCTCGAGCGCCTCCACATGATCCACGCCTACCCAGACCCTGCGGAGCGTCGCTCCTCATGTGGTGGCAGATGCGAAACCGATGCACGGCGGCGGACCGCTGAGGCCCGACGACCTCGCCCGGCTCTACGAGCCCTTCGAGCAGGTCGCCAGCACGAGCGCAGAGGGTCCGCGAAGAACGGGTGTTGGCTTGTCGATCTCGCGCGACTCGCCTTGCGTATTGGAGGGACCATCGACTGCGAGAGCGAGGTCGGCGTCCGCTCGCCAAGCCCGTGACGCTCGACGAACTCGCGGCAGCCCTGCGCCGCGTGTGGCCGGAGGCCACGGGGGGCCCGACTCGAGTCTAACGTCCCCTCGGTCATGGGGCTCTCCCGCGCTATCATCGCGCGCGTGCGTTTGTCGCGACTTCGCAACGTCATCATCAGCTTCACCACGGTGTTGTCCCTCGCGTGCGCGACCACCTCCTCGCAGTGCCTCGAACCCGGCCCCGCGGGGGAGCGACAGGCGCTCCCGGAGAGCGTCATGGGATACACCGTCGAGGTCGTACCCCGCTTCGAGGGGGGCTGCGGCCTCATCAAGCTCGAACGAGACGGTGGGCGTGCGCTCGGACATGACCCGAGCGGCGAGGCCGTCGGCTGCGTCGCGCCGCCCAGCGAGGGGGATCCCTGTACCTTCGTCGGCGCGTCAGTCTTCTTCGAAGAGCTCGCGCACAGGGCCGAGGGCCGGGGCACGGAGCTCGACGGCTGGGGCATGGTCG
>JAGQIT010000958.1:0-446 GCA_020431135.1 Myxococcales bacterium
CGAAGGCGAGCTCCTTGGTGACACCGTCTTCACGATCCAAGCGTTTGCTGCGGACTACGCCCCCTTCCCGTCAGGCGTGCGCCCGGCCCTGCCAGTGAGTAGCGCGGCCGGTGTGGAGGAGGCCGGCCAGCTCGTACTCGAGACCCCAGCCACCGACGTCGCGTTGCTCCCGCTCCCGGGGGAGCTGCGCGGAGGCGCCACGATTCACGGCGTCGTGAACGGCGACCTCCCGGGCGGGATCCTCGTCGTCGCCGAGGGGGGGGCTGCGCCGGCGCCCTACGGGCTCGCCGATCGCTCGGGCGAGTTCACGATCTTCAATGTCGCACCTGGGTCGGTGTCCGTGGTCGGCTATCGCGCCGGGCTCGAGGTCACGCCGGTGACGATCAACGCGACAGCGGGGGCGACGCATGAGCTCGACCTCGATGCTGCCGCCGCTGGCGACGAGG
>JAGQIT010000958.1:498-4220 GCA_020431135.1 Myxococcales bacterium
GTCGTCCTCGTCCCGAGCTCTGTCTATGACGGGACCTTCGAGCGCGGCCCGGTCCCCTTCGGCCTGCGCGCGCCTGCTCCGGGGCTCGCGCCCGACGTGTCCGGCGCCTTCACAATCAACGAGGTCCCGGCGGGGATCTACAAGGTCCTCGCGGCCGGCGAGAACGACGGCCTCATACGCGACCCAGACGAGAGCATCGCCGGGACCGACATCCTCGAGGTTGAGGTCGACGCGGGCGCGGAGGTTCAGCTCTCGGAGAGCTTCAAGATCACCGCCGCCTTGGCCGTCGTCAGTCCTGGTGCAGAGGCGCCCGAGGCGGTGGCGGGCGCGCCCAGCTTCGTCTTCGCCGACGACTCGAGCGAAGACCGCTACGTCGTCACCGTCTTCGACGCCCTCGGCAATGAAGTCTGGCAGAGGGTGGATGTCCCGAAGGTCAGCGGTGGCGCGAACGTCACGGTCCCCTACGAGGGGCCCGCTCTGCTACCGGGCATGTGGTACCAGTTCCGGGCTGCCTCGGTCCGCGACAAGCAAGGCGCGGAGATCTGGCTATCCCGCACCGAAGAGCTCCGCGGCGTGTTCTTCGTCGAGTAGTGCCGGCGGCGCCGCTCAGCTCAGGCCACCAGTCAGCCTGCCGCCAGGCGCGGCCGCGCGTTCATGACCTTGGTCCATGCCGCGACCGCGGGGCCGCATCCGGGCGCAGCGGCCTCAGGGGCCGCCCCCGGGCAGGGGCGCCTCCGGGTCGCTCGGCGTGTCCGGCGGGTCGCGGAGGAGAACCGCGGTCGAGCCCGCCCCGTCGTAGGGCGCCTCGGCGACGTTCGCACGGCGCTCCGCCGCGGCGAGGCGGAGATGCTCGTCCGAGGCCGCGCGGTCGCGCCGAGCGGCTCGCATCGTCGGGGGAGTTCGATCGCCGTCGCCTGCGCCAGCGGAGTACGTCGACGGCCCGAGCGGCCTCGTCGAGAACGAGCGGAGGTGCGTGCGCGCAGCCGGTGAGGCCGCAGAGGAGCGCGAGAAGATCGGGAAGAGGCCCGCGCGCGCGGTCGATGAGAGCGCCGAACCGCGGATCCACAGCCATCATCGACGACATTCGACCTTCGCCGTCGAAGTCGCTGCCTTGGGCGTCGACGTCGACGTCGGCCAGACGAGCGTGTCGTCGGAGTCGCGTTCGACGGGGACGTCAGACCGCGCCGCAGACCCACATCGTGCAGGAGACGTCGCCTTCGGCGAGGTCCTCCTCTCTCATCACGACGAGCCCGGAGCGAGCCAGCTCGGCGAGGAACGCCCGCTTGGCCGCCGTGCCGCCGGGGACTCCGCCGTCCTTGACGACGACGAGGCGTCCTCCTGGTCGAAGCACACGACAGACCTCACGGAGCCCGGCAGCCCTGTCCTGCCAGTGATCGATCGAGTCGAACGCGAAGACGATGTCCGCGGAGCTGTCGTCGAGCGGGAGGTGCTCGGCTGGACCCTCGCGGAACTCGATGCGATGCCCGCTCGGATCCTGGGCCGCCCGCTCCCGCGCGATCTCCAGCATCCGCGGGAGCGGATCGACGCCGATGAGCGCGCCCGCGGGGACGCGGGGGGCGACGCGCCGGAGCGCGGAGCCGGTCCCACACCCTACGTCGACGATGACGGCGTCGGCCGCTACATCAACGGCGTCGGCCGCCAGGCGATTGGTGGCGTACTCCCCGTACTTCGCGGCGTACCACTCTGCGGTCTCGGCGTTCCATGTGCTCATGACCCGCGAATCCTACCGTCAATGCGAGCCCGGCGATCCCGCGCGCGTCGTCGTCGTTGGGGTCCGCACGGGCCCTCGCGACCGGGTTCGAGTCGCGTCGGCCGATCGCCGCCGGACGCCTCGCCGTCAGGGCTTCCCCGACGTCAAGGCGCGACGGCGAGGCTCCGTGCGGCGCACGATCGACCTCTGGGGTTCTGACGAAGCCGAGAGGGCCGACGAGTCGCTGCGTCAGGCCACGCGGCGAGTGCTCGGACAGCCTCCTAGCCGCGGCGGCCTCGACCCAGGGTAGCGAGCGCGACCTGGCCGACGCCGACCACGAGGGCAATCGCGCCGAGCGGGACGAGCACGATCCCCAGCCCGGGATCGCCGTCGTAGATCACGACGCCGCCGAGGAGGAAGCCGGCCGGGAGGAGCACGGTCGCCGCGAGGAGGCAGGCGGAGGCGAGGCCGACGCGCGCCGCGGCGATCCGACCGCTGTCCAGGGTCGACGCGAACGCGATGTTGCACAGGCCGAGGAGGGCGCCGTGGGCGTGGGCGAGGCGCAGCATGGTCTGTCGGGTCTCGTTGTCGACGTCGAGGTACCAGCCGATCTTGAAGCCGTTCAGCGCCTCGAGAACGAGGCCGAGGGTCAGGTAGAGGAGGAGCGCCCACCAGCCGGCGCGGAGGTGGCGCTCGCTGACGTCGATCCCGGTGGCGCTCTCTTCTTCGCTCATGTCACGACCTCGCGCGCTCGTCCGCGCCGGCGATCATCCGCCGCGGCGCCCCCGGATTGCAAGGCTCACCGGATCGCGTTGGCGACCGTCGGGGGGCGCGCTGCGGACTGTGGGGGCGCGCCGCCACGATCGTGACAGTGATGGAGAGGCTGCGTGATCAGCAGTGCGAGATTGGCACTGCGAGAATCGCATCGCGGCCCGGCGACCGACGCCGCGAGGCCGCGGCGCAGGGTGCTCCTGGCGAGGTTGTGATAGGCTGTGCGTGCGCGTGTGTAGTGCGCGGAGGTTGTCATGATCCGTATTCCAGTGAGCGCGCTGCTGATCAGCGCCACGCTTCTCTTCGCCTGTAACAACGACGACGACGAGCCGACAGCGACGACGACGTCGTCCGCGACGGCGACGATGTCGACCACCGGATTCACGACGACGGACAGCTCGAGCTCGACGGCGACCGACACCACGGCCGCCGGCGAGTCGGAGTCTGGCACGGAGACGGGAACGACGACGATGCCGATGGCCGTGTGCGGCGACGGCGTGGTCGAGGGCGACGAGGAGTGCGATGACGGGGCGGACAACGCGGACGACGCGGCCTGCACCTCCGCCTGCGTCGCCGCGACCTGCGGCGACGGCCTCGTCCAGACCGGCGCCGAGGAGTGCGACGAGGGGGACAGCAACGCGGACGACGCGGCCTGCACCTCGACCTGCGCCGCCGCGGTCTGCGGCGACGGCCTCGTCCAGGCGGGCGTCGAGGAGTGCGACGACGGCAACGACGTCGACACCGACAACTGCCTGTCGACCTGCGTGGCCGCGAGCTGCGGCGACGGGATCGTCGGCCCCGGCGAGGGCTGCGACGACGCCAACGACGTCGACGACGACGGGTGCACGAACAACTGCACCCTCCCGGGCTGCGGCGACGGCATCCAGGACCTCGGCGAGCAGTGCGACGACGGCGAGCTCAACTCCGATCTGGAGGGGGATGCCTGCCGATCCAACTGCACCCTCCCCCGCTGCGGCGACGGCGTGAAAGACAGCGCCGAGTCCTGCGATGAGGGGACGGCCAACTCCGACACCCTCCCCGACAGCTGCCGCCGAGACTGCAGCCTGCCCACCTGTGGGGACGGCATCCTCGACAGCGGCGAGGGCGACGGGGACATCGACGGCGACGGCCTCCCCAACTTCCAGGACGGCGACTCCGACGGCGACGGGATCGGCGACGGCGACGAGGGGGAGGGGGACAGCGACGGCGACGGCCTCCCCGATTGGCAGGACGGCGACTC
>JAGQIT010000959.1 GCA_020431135.1 Myxococcales bacterium
TCTCGCGCTGGCCCTGAGCGCCTGCGTTGGCGGCTCAGCGGGCCCTGGCTCGGACACTGACGCCGACGCCGACACCGACACCGCCGCGCAGACCGAGACCGACCCCACCGACCCCACCGACCCCACGACCGCGGACACCGACGAGACCAGCGACACGGCCGCGACGACCGACGACGGCGAGCCCTCCTGCGGCGACGGCGTGCGCGAGGGCGAGGAGGCCTGCGACGGCGCGGACCTCGGCTCCAACACCTGCGCTTCCGCGGGCTTCGTCGACGGCGGCGAGCTCACTTGCACCGACGCCTGCACCCTCGACGTCAGCGGCTGCGCCGCGTGCCAGGAGTGGTTCCACGAGCTCGGCGGTCAGGGCATGGACAGCGGCAGCGCGATCCACGTCGACGCCGCCAACAACGTCCTCGTCGCCGGCTCGACCAACTGGTTCATCGACGGCGCCTGGGCGCTCGGCGAGCGCGACGCCTTCGTCACGAAGTACGCCGCCGACGGCGCCAAGCTGTGGACACGCACCGTCGGGACCTCGGAGGACGACCGCGCCACCGCGCTGGCGACCGACAGCGCCGGCGCGGTCTACCTCGCCGGCACCACGGAGGGGGCCTTCGACGGCTTCGACAACGCAGGCGTCCGAGACGCCTTCCTCGCCAAGTTCGCCGCCGACGGGGCGCTCCTGTGGACGTATCAGTACGGCACCCTCGCCGGCGAGAGCCCCAACGGCCTCGCCGTCGACGCGCAGGGCAACGTCTTCCTCACCGGGAGCACCGGCGGCGATCTCGACGGCAACACCTCGGCGGGCGGCTCCGACGTCTTCCTCACGAAGTTCGACCCGGACGGGGACAGGCTGTGGACCAAGCTCTACGGCACCAGCGAGCACGACAACAACGGCGCCTACGGCAGCGTCGCGGTCGACCCGGACAACAACATCATCATGGTCGGGACGACCTCCGGGGCGCTCGGCGGCGAGTGGTTCGGGAGCGGCGACAGCTTCGTCGCCAAGCTCGACACCGACGGCGCGGTGCTGTGGATCCGCCAGCTCGGCACCCCGAAGAGCGACTCGCTCACCGACCTCGCCCTCGACGCCAACGGCGCCATCTTCGTCACCGGCCTCACCACCGGCTTCCTCGACGGAAACCCCGCCCTGGGCGGCCTCGACGTCTTCGTCAGCAAGTTCACCAACGACGGGGTCAAGGAGTGGACCCGCCAGTACGGCACCGCCAGCGACGACTTCGGCGACGGCATCGCCCTCGCCGGCGACGGCGGCTTCTGGCTCGCCGGCGCGACGCGCGGGGAGTTCGGCGGCAACCCGGTCATCGGCCTCATCGACGTCTTCATCGGCCGCTACGACGCGTACGGCGTCGAGCTCTGGTCGACGCAATTCGGCACGACCAGCATCGACAGCCTGGGCGACGCGACCAGCGACGCCGCCGGCAACCTCTACGCCGTCGGCACGACGCCCGCGAGCCTCTTCGACCAGGAGCACGCGGGCGGCGACGACCTGTTCGTCCTCCGCCTGTGCGCGGAGTGAGCGGGCCCTCGCGGCCCGCGAAGAAGAAGAAAAACAAAAGTCCCGCGCGGCCGCGGCCGCACGGGACCTATGCGGCGCGGCTCGCTAGTTGACGCTGGCGCTCGCGCTCGCGCTCGCGCTCGCCTTGCCGTTGCCCTTCTTCTTCGACTTCGACGGGTTCTTCGCCGCCTTGCCGGGGTCGAGGCTGAACTTCGGCGCGCGCTCCGGGTCGCACTCCGGCGGCGGGCCGAAGCCGCTGGCGTCGAAGCCGTACTCGAGCTGCCCCGAGCCCTTCGGATCCTCGCTGTTGGCGACGATCTGCACGGTGTGGTCGCCCTTGCGCGCCGGCGTGCAGTAGGAGAGCAGGTAGAAGCGCTTCATGTGGCGCTCGATACGATCGGCGATCGCCTGGAAGGCCTGCGTGACCGCGGCGTCGTCGGCGACGAGCTCGGTGCCGTCGCGGCCGATGTCGTCGAGCTTCGCCTTCTCGATCTCGGCGCCGACGCCGATCGCGAACATCTCATAGTTCTCGTAGTCGACCTTGTCGAGCTCGCCGTTCATCTCCTCGCGGGAGTAGCGGGCCGCGCGGTCGGAGCCGTCCGAGAAGACCACGAGGGTGCCGAACTTCAGCGGCTTCTTGTCCTTGTCGAGCGCCACCTTGAGCTCGCGGATCCCGAGGATCACCGCGCCGTGGAGGTTGGTCGACGGGTCCTTCGGCTTGTAGGTGCGCAGCTTCTCGAGGCCGCCCTCCGCCTTGCCCTGGGCCTCGGTGAAGGGGACCACCGGGTGGAGCTTCTCCTCGCCGTCGAAGGCGTAGACGGCGACCTTCTGGTGCTGGCCGACGCTCTCGGTGAACTGCTTGGCGGCGTCGACGAGCTTGTCGGCTTCGCCCGACTCCGTGATGCTCCCGGAGACGTCGAGGAGGAGCAGCGTGTACATGACCGCCGCGACCTCAGGGTTCTGGATCGTCTGCTTCGACTCGAAGACCGAGACGAGCTCGCCGTCCTCGTAGATCTCGAAGTCGTCGGCCTCGAGCCCGGCGACGGGCTCGTCGCCCTTCTCGACGGTGAAGAAGACCCAGACGTTGTTGGGCTTGTCCGAGGCGGAGTTGATCAGGGTGACGTCGAGGTGGGAGCACGCAGCGGCCCCGAGGGCGGCGGCGCTGACCGTGAGGGCGCACAGTGCGTTCCGGAGGCGGCGAATCATCAGGCGGATTACCCCAGCCCGGCGCGAGCTTGTCAAACGGAGATGGGGGGCCTTACTCGGGCCTGCGGCCCCCAACACAGCCCCCGCGCGCCTGCGCGCCTCGACCGCGTTGCGCACGTCGCCTGGCCAGCGTAGGCTATCGAGCCGAGGCACCCATGGTAGGCATCCGACGCGCGCTCGCTCTCCTGATCCTCTCCCTCTACTTCTGGCAGTTCCTGCTGACCGCGTTCCTCGGCCCGGAGGAGCTCTTCGCCTGCTTCGTCGGGCTGTCGATCTGCTACGGGGTCGCCTTCATCGGCGTCGCCGCCGAGTGGTTCTGGGCCCGCTGGTTCGCCATGGGCGTCGGCAACTTCGGCTCGCTCTTCCTGCTGACGCTCCTCCAGGTCGGCTTCGAGCCGTCGATCGCCATCCTCGGCTTCTCGCACCTGGCGATCACCGTCTTCCTCGCCGGTGAGGGCATGGCCGCCCGCTACGAGCGCTCCGAGGCGACCGCCGAGCGCTGGAACTTCCAGGAGGAGTCGCTGACCCAGCTCCGCCGCGCGGTGAAGTCCGCGGGCATGTCGCTGCCGCTGCTCATCCTCTACACCCTCGCGCCGCGCACAGACATGATCGAGCTGACGGCGCTCGCCCTCGGCGTCGTCGGCCTCGCGGGCCTCGTCCGCGGCCGCACCTGGAGC
>JAGQIT010000960.1 GCA_020431135.1 Myxococcales bacterium
GCTGCGGACGCCGCTCAACGCGGTCCTCGGCTACGCCGAGCTGATCGCCGAGGACGCGGAGGACGCCGGGCTGACGTCGGTGGTCGACGACGTCGCCAAGATCCGCGGCGCCGGTCAGCACCTCCTCGGCCTCGTCAGCGAGATCCTCGATCTGACCAAGGTCGAGGCCGGCGCGCTCGAGCTTACGCGCGCGACGATCGTCGTCGGCCAGCTCCTCGACGGGGTCTGCGACGTCGTCCGCGCCGAGGTCGAGGACGGCGGCAACACCCTCGTCCGCGACGACCGCGGCGACCTCGGGACGATCGTCGGCGACCCGCTGCGGATCCGCCAGCTCCTGGTCAACCTCCTGAGCAACGCCGGCAAGTTCACCGAGGCCGGCGTCGTCACGCTCCGCAGCCGCCGCGACGGCGAGGCGATCGAGTTCGCCGTCATCGACACGGGCATCGGCATCGACGCGGCCGAGCTCGCGCGGATCTTCGAGCCGTTCACGCAGGTCGATCCGACCTCGACCCGCCGCTACGGCGGCGCCGGCCTCGGTCTGACGATCTGCCGGCGCCTCAGCGAGCAGATGGGGGGCGAGCTCGCGGTGCGCAGCGAGCTCGGCGTCGGCTCGACCTTCACGCTGCGCCTGCCGGTGGAGCCGTCCTAGCGACGCGCGGCCGGGTCCGTGCGCCGCCGCTGAGTCCCGCGGCGGCGTCCCGGAGGCGCGCTCGGGGTCGCGCGGCTCACTCTTCACATTCAGCCCCGAAGGTCCGAGCGTCCTCGCTCTGCGCGCGCCTCCAGCACGACTCGCGGCCGACGCTCGAGCGGAGCACGTCCACCACCGGAGGGTCTTCGGCGAAGCCCCCGCCCGCGCAGGGCAGGCGCGCAGCGGCGTGCGCAGCGGCGCCTCGGGCGGCGCCTCCGCTCGCCGACTTGCCTCGGGCTGCGACCTCTGGCAGGGAAGTCTCTTCACCTCCGCGATGTGTACGCTCCTCTTCGCCTTCGAGGCTCACCCCGCGCACCGCCTGGTCGTCGCCGCCAACCGCGACGAGCGCTACGAGCGGCCGACGCGGGCGCTCCACGCTTGGGAGGATCGACCGGGCGTGATCGCGGGGCGCGACCTCGCGGCCGGCGGGACGTGGATGGGCCTCGGCGTCGGCGGTCGCTGGGCGGCGCTGACCAACGTCCGGCAGGGCCCGCGCGAGGAGCCGACGGCGCGCTCGCGCGGCGAGCTGGTCGCCGACTTCCTCGCCGGCGGCGCGTCGGCGCGGACCTACCTCGAGGCGGTCGCCGCCCGCGGTGACGCCTACAACGGCTTCAACCTCGTCGTCGGCGACGCTGACGGGCTCCTCTTCTACTCGAACCGCGACGGCGCCGGGATCCGCGCGGTGGCCCCCGGGATCCACGGCCTCAGCAACGCCACGCTCAACACGCCCTGGCCCAAGGTGCAGCTCGGCAAGGCGGCGCTCGCCGAGCGTCTCCGCGGGCGCGAGCCCGTCGACCTCGACGACCTCGTCGCGATCCTCGGCGATCGCCGCGGCTTCGCCGACGCGGAGCTCCCGGACACGGGGGTGGGCCTCGCCCTCGAGCGCGACCTGGCGTCGCTCTTCATCGCCACGCCGGGCTACGGCACGCGCTCGTCGACGGCGCTGACCATCGACCGCGGCGGCCAGGCGCGGATCGTCGAGCACACGGTCGGTCCGGGGCGGCCTCGGCGTGTCGAGCTCGTGATCGAGGGCGCCGCCGGAGCGGCCGCCGAGCGGCGCGCCGTCGAGTGACGCGGTCAGCGACACAGGGCTCCGCGGCTGCTCGAGCGGCTCGTTCCTCGGCTCAACGCGCTCCCTCCCCAGCTGCGAGTCAGCGGGGTGCTGCCCGCCCCCCTGCAACGCCTCGCTGGCGGTCCGCGGCCCCGGCCAGGTCCAGGTCAGCCTGCCGCGGTGAGACGAGGGGCAGGCGCAGGAGCTCTACGCGAACGTCGGCGCCCGCGCGGTCCCGCTATGATCTGCCCTGCTCATCGGTCGTCGCGCTCGTAGCCTCCACCTCGCGGAGGTCGCGGCCGACCCCGAGCCACAGCAGCACGAGCGGCGCCAGGCTCAGCAGCCCGGGCAGCCCGAGGATGAGCCCGAGGTTGCTGGCGCCGGTGTAGCTCCCCGCGGCGGCGTCGCGCAGGCGCGGCCAGGCGTGGTCCCAGAGCGGGTTGCCGTGCTGCGGGGCCTCCGGCGCGCCGGCTGCCCCAAGGGCCATCTGCGCCGCCGAGATCGCCGCGAGAACGCCGACGAGGCGCGGGACCTCGCGCAGCGCCGGGGCGAGGCCGAGGCAGAGGAAGGGGAGCATCGGCACGCAATGTCGCGGGCCGAAGGCGGCGCCGCCGTCCCACATGTAATAGCCGGCGTTGAGGAGGAGGAAGTAGGCGCAGATCGCCAGCGACACCGCCGCGATCCGCCGGTCGGCGGCGGCGAGCGTGCGGCTGAGGGCGTCGGCGACGAGCCCCCAGGCGGCGAGGAGGAGCACCGGCGCGAGGTAGAAGAGCCCGCGGTAGGTCGAGAAGAGGAGCGCGTAGAGAACGCCAGGATCGGGCGCGCCGATGCCGTAGCGGACCTCCATGCCCTCGGCGAATTCCTCGAGGTAGACGAAGTCGTAGCCGGTCNNNTGAGCGGGCCGCCGAAGGCGACGGTGTGGTAGAGGGCGAGCGCGCCGGCCCACGGCAGGCCGCCGAGGATCGTCCACAGGGCGCCGCGGCGCCCGCCTGCGACGAGCGCGAGCGCGGTGAGGAGCGCGACGGGCACCGCCGCCGTGTACTCGCAGAGCACGGCCCACCCGAGGCATGTCCCTGCGGCCAGATAGTGCCGCGGGGCGCGGGCGTAGACGATCGCCGCGAGGCCGAGGAGGAGGAGGTCGGCGGCGAGCTGGTGGCCGTAGAAGGCGGCGCTGTAGACCAGCGCTGGCGTGGCGAGGCCGTAGATAAGGGCGAGCGCCAGGGCGCCGCGGCGGTCGCCCGCGAGCCGGCGCAGGGCGAGGAGGTAGAGGGCCGCGACCCCGAGCGCCGCGAGGAGCGAGGTCGAGAGGAGGCGGCAGAGGTAGAGGGCGACGCGGTAGGCCTGGTTGTAGGCGAGGCGCTCGCCCTCGCGCGGGACGCCCGGGTCGCGCGCCGCCTCGGGCTCCTCCGCGGCGGCGCCGTCGATCGTCACGACCTCGGCCTCCGGCAGGGCGCCGCCGGAGAGCCGCGTGATCCCGTAGGTGAGGGCGTAGGCCGGGAGGGCGAGGAGCGACGCGCCCGGGGCCTTGTCGGAGTAGAAGCGGCCGTCGCGGCGGCTCTTGTCGCCGGTGGTGTGCTGGTAGGGATCGATCGCCGTCGTCCGCGACTCGACGAGCGCGCGCGTGAGGGCGAAGCGCGAGTTTTGGTTCCACGCAGGCGGCCCGACGAAGTAGCCGTAGGTGACGAAGACGGCGACGAGGACCGGGGCGAGGCGCCGACGATCGCGGCGGAGGAGCGCCCGGATCCCGAGCTCGCGGGCGTCGTCCTCGCGGGCCGCTGCGGCGTCGTCGTCAGTCATCGGGCCTTCGGTCGCGGGCGCCGGCGGGCCCGGGCGGCCGAGTATTACGGAGGCCGCGCGATCTTGGCAACGACGCGCCGACGACGGCCCCCCTGGCGCCAGAGACCGCGACCGCCGAGGCGCTCGCCGGCCTGCGGTCGCGGCAGCTCTGGCGACCGGGCAGCCCCGCTGAAGAGGCCGCGACCGCCGAGACACCAGCCGCCCCGCGGTCGCGCTCGCGGCAGCGACCGATCAGCCGTGCCACACACCGCGACCGCCGAGACGCTAGCCCCCGCGGTCGCGCTCGCAGCTGCGAGGATCAGCCCTTGATGTGGGCGATGATGTCGGCGAGGTCGGTCGCCGAGAGGTCCTTCGCCTCGAAGAAGGGCATCGGTCCCGGGGTCGAGTCGGCCATGTCGTTCGCGCCGGAGGGCGGCGGCCCGGAGGTCCGGACCTTCTGGGCGATGCGGCCGACGGTGTAGGCCGCGAGCGTCATCTTGGGGTAGGCCGCGGTGCTGCCGACCTGGAGGCCGCTGTCGTGGCAGACCGCGCAGGCCTTGGCGTAGGCGTCGGCGCCCGCGACCGCGTCGCCGCCGGCGTAGGCGGCCTCGTACGCGGCCTCGTCGTCGAGGACCTCGGGCTCGAGGGCGTTCGGCGTCGTCATGTCCGGCGACGAGATCGACTCGATGAACCCCTTGAGCGCGACCCACTCGGCGTCGTCGGCCGCGAGCGCCGTCCCGCCCATCCAGCCGGTGATGCAGGCGTTGGCGCCGGCCAGGAGATCCGCCGCGTCGCCGCCCTTGAACGAGGTGTGGAAGGCGATGTCCATGAGCGTGTTGCCGGGGAGCCCGTCCTGGCTGCCGTCGTCGCTGTGGCAGGTCGCGCAGGTCGCCTTGTTGCCGTCCGCCCCGAGGGCGGCCGACTCAGCGCCGTCGTAGTACGCGCGGCCGTCCTCACCGCCGGTCTCGCTCTCGCCGGCGCTGGTCGAGCCGGTCGAGCTGGTCGAGCCGGTCTCGCTCTCGTTCATCATCGAGTCGTCGCCGCAGGCGACGACGAGGGAGAGGGCCGCGAGGGCGGCCGAATGACGTAGCAGTCGCATCGATCCTCCTGGAGGTAGGTTGCAGTGGGTACGTCGACCCGGGTCCGAGCGTTACTTGCGGGCGGCTGGTTCCGCGGGCGCGCGTCGGCGAGCGCTCAGGCGCGCGCGACCGCAGGGCAGCGCTCGCTCGGCGAGAGCGGGGCCGGCGTGCGCGTGCGCTCGCGCGTCGACGACGCGCACAGCCTCCTCCTAGCGCGTCGACGACAGGAGATCCGTCCACGCCGCGCGCAGGCCGGCCTCGTCGCGCGGGAGGTCGTCGTGCCACAGGCGGACGACGCCGTCGCGGCCGACCGAGTAGAGGCGCTCGCCGTCGGCGGAGAAGAGCGCGTCGACGATCGCCTCGC
>JAGQIT010000065.1:0-1724 GCA_020431135.1 Myxococcales bacterium
GTCGAGCTTGAGGCGCTGGACCATCGCCGCGACGTCGTCGCCCTCGACCGCGCGGATCATGGTGCGCAGGTGTGAGTTGAGGTGCCGCGAGAGCGCCTGGGCGGCGGGGCCCTCCCAGCGCGAGCGGTAGACCATATGCGCGAGCGCCTCCTGGAGCTGGCCCAGGTTCATCTCGCGCGCGATCTCCAGGCGCAGGCGCATGACCTCGCGCGGCGCCCTCCCCGTCTCGCCGGCCATCGCCACCGACTCGAGGATCGCCGGCAGGTGGGCGAGGCGGGCGACGCGGAGCGCGAGCTCGGCTGGGATCCCGAGCTTCTCGAGCTCCTGGCTGTGGCGCGCGAGCACCGGCCGCTGGGAGATCGGGAGGAGGGTCTCGACGTGCTCGAGGAGGCGCTGCGCCTGGGCGATCGCGTCCTCCGGCAGGACCATCTGCCCGGCGCTCTCGAGGATGAAGAAGGTCGCCGCCTCGAGGGCGTCCTGCATCGCGTCCATCGCGTCGTAGATCGCCGCCTGGCGGTGCTTGTCCTCGAGGGCGTAGAGCTCGCGCTGGATCGCCGCGATGTCGCCGGCGGCCGCGGCCATGAAGTAGGCCTCGGCGATCGCCCGCGCCGTCCGCCCGGTGCCGACCATCAGCTCCGGGAAGAAGCTCGCGCCGGCGTTGTCGATGATCCGATTGACCGCCATCGTCGTCGCGATCTCGCGGCGCAGGAGGTGGGTGCGCGGGGCGTCGCCGGCGATCTCGAGGACGGCGGGCGGGAAGTACTCGCGGACGAGCTCCGTCGCCAGCGCCTCGGGCAGCGGCTCGTCGTCGAGGAGCTCGCGGTAGACGAACATCTTCGAGTGGGCGCACAGCGCCGACGCCTCGCACTTGTGCAGGCCGAGCCCCTTGCGCATCCGCTGCTCGAGCTCGTCGTCCCCCGGGAGCGCGAAGATCTCGGGGTTGAAGGGCACGCGGTGGGTGAGGAAGTCGAGGGTCCGGCTGTAGCGGTAGATGTCCCGCTGGCTGCGCCGGCAGTCGAACGAGACCATCCGGCTCTGCGAGCGGTTGTTGTCGAGGACCATCTCGCAGACCTCGTCCGTGCACTGGAGGAGGAGGTCGTTGCGCTGCTCGCGGCTGACCGCGCCGCTGGCGAGGAGCGGCGCGAAGAGGATCTTGATGTTCACCTCGTGGTCGGAGGTGTCGACGCCGCCCGAGTTGTCGAGGTACGAGGTGTAGACGAGGCCGCCGTTCTTGGCGAAGTCGACGCGGCCGCGATCCGTGATCGCCAGGTTGGCGCCCTCGGCGAGGACGCGGCAGCGCAGGTCGCCGGCGTCGATGCGGACGAAGTCGTTGGCCTTGTCGCCGACGTCGGCGTGGCTCTCGTCGCGGCTCTTAATGTAGGTGCCGATCCCGCCCATCCACAGGAGGTCGACCGGCAGCTTGAGGATCGCCCGGATCACGTCCTCGCCGCTGACCTGCTCGTCGGGGCCGAGGCCGAGGAGATGGCGGGCCTCGACCGAGAGGTCGATGTGCTTCGAGTTGCGGGCCCAGACGCCGCCGCCAGCGGAGATGACCTCGCGGTTGTAGTCGCTCCACTGCGAGCGCCCGAGGTTGAAGAGGCGCTCGCGCTCGCGGAACGACTGCTCCGGATCGGGGTTCGGGTCGATGAAGATGTGGACGTGGTTGAACGCGGCGCGGAGCTTGATCGTCCGGCTGCGCAGGAGGCCGTTGCCGAAGACGTCGC
>JAGQIT010000065.1:1829-1966 GCA_020431135.1 Myxococcales bacterium
GCCTTGTGGTCGTAGCCGTGCGAGCCGCCGGAGGCGAAGGCGTCGTCGAGCCAGAAGCCCTTCTCCATCGAGATCGCGTTGGCGGTGTCGGAGAGGTGGGCGGTGCCCTTGTCGGCGGCGACGACGAGGTAGGGATC
>JAGQIT010000961.1 GCA_020431135.1 Myxococcales bacterium
ACCGGCTCGATGTCGCCGACGATCTGAATGTGCTTGTTCGGCGTGTACGAGAAGTAGAACTCGAGGCGGTTCTCGTTGCGGCCGATCGTCCCGGGGCGATCCGTGCGGGCGATGTCGTAGTAGAGGCTGCTGAGGATCCGCGCGCGGAAGGTGAACTTGTCGCGGCTGAAGAGGCCGCTCGGGGGGGCGCTCGTCGACGTGATCGTCCCGCCATCGGAGGCGGCGTTCAGGCTGTCGATCGTGTCGCCGCCGTCGCTGCTGTCGCCGCCGTCGCCGAAGACGTCGTCGAGGCTGTCGATCTCCCCGCCCTCGAGCGACTCGCCCTCGCCACTCGCCGGGGTCGAGGCCGGGCCGGTCTCCTCCGGGGCCGCGTCCCCCTCGCCGAAGACGTCGTCGAGGGAGAGCTCACCGTCGTCCACCTCCGCGTCGCCGGGCGCGTCGCTCGAGGACGACGCCGTCGACGACGACGCGCTGGCGCTCGCCCCCTGCGTCCCGTCGGGCGCGTCCTCTGCCCCCTCAATTGTCGCCGGCCCCGCATACCCGCGACTCGCGGAGGGGGCCGGCCCGATGCCGAGGAGGAGTGACGAAGCGAAGAGGAGGCCTGTCGTGATCACCGTTTCTCAGCCGCGCAGGAGGGTGCGGCGAGAGAAGATATCATCGGAGATCTCGGTCTTCACATCGATATTTGTCATTTCGATCACCGTCTCATCCCCGGTCTTGAGGTTCTTCATGGTGATCTTCGTCGGGATCTTCGCCTTGCCGGCGCTCTTCCAGTCGCGGCGGACCTGCTCGCGGACAGCGTTGCCGGAGCCGTCGATGTAGCGAATCTTGGTGATCCCGCCGACCGTCGCGTCGATGACGATCTCAAGCTTGGCGAAGGAGCTGACGTCCTCCCGCTTCGGCGTGAGGATAAGGGTGGTCTCCGAACCCTTCTTCCCGACGACCTCGGCGTTGAACTTCGAGGCGAGCTTGGCCAGCTTCATGTCCTCAGGCGCGAACTCCGAGCCGAGGAAGCCCTGGTTTTGCGTGTGGGCGGCCACGCGGCGGACTTTCTTGAACTCCGGGGTGTAGATATAGATGGTGTCGGCGTCGGTCATCAGGACCTTCATGCCGGCGACATCCCCAGGCTTGGTGAAGTTGATGTACTGCTTCTCCAAGTCCTTCATCTTCATGTCGAAGACCATGGTCTTCGTCGCGTTGCCGTCCTTGAAGATGGTCATCGACGCCGTGTAGCTCTGGTTCGGGTAGGCGGCGGCCTTGCTGTCGGCGTGCTCGAGGATCTTGGCGCCGAGGGCCGCGGCGTCCTCGCCCGCTTGGGCCGTCGGCGCGACCGCGCTGAGGCTGAGGGGAGCGACGAGAAGGGTGGCGATGAGGAGAGAGACCGGCTTCATGGTGCTTCTTGGCTCCGCAGACAGTGGGTACGGGCGCCTTGGACGAGAGGCGCGCGCGAGTATTTATTCCGGATGGGGCAAAAACCCAACTCGAGCGCCCACAGGCCCATTGGGCGCCTCCTTTGGCGTTCCCGCGGTGATCTCGATCACAGCGAGCGATCTCCCGGAGTTCGCGCGTTTTACGCCTTCTTGGCGCTGGACCGCCGCCGGGTGAGCGCCGGGACCAGCCAACAGGCCCCGAGCCCCGCCCCGAGGAGGCCGATCGCCAGCCCGACGCCGAAGTCGCGCAGCGGCGACATCCCAGAGTTGAGGAGGACGAGGAACGCCGCCGAGAGCTGGAGCGCCGAGATAAGGACGACCGCGCCGATCTCGTGGACCGCGATCTGGCCGGCGTCGGGGCCCTGGTGCTGGCGCGCGCGGAAGAGGAGATGGATCGCGAAGTCGACGCCTGCGCCGACGGCGATGCACGAGACCATGCTGGTGCCGACGCTGATCGGCACGCCGAGGAGCGAGAGGGCGCCCATCGTCACGGCGAGGGTCCACAGCGCCGGCGCCAGGGCGAAGAGCTGGCGGGCGACGAGGAGGACGAGGGCGAGGCCGACGACCGAGACCGCGGTCGAGCTGAGGAGCGAGGTCGTGACGCTCTCCGCGAAGGCCTCGCCGATCACCGGCTGCCCGGTGAGGCGCGGGCGGAAGGGGACCTCGCGGATCGCGGCGGCGTCGACCCCCGCGGGCGGGCTGACGACGCGCCACTCCTCGTCGGCGAGCTCGGAGAGGGCCGGCTCGAGGCTGGCGCAGGTCGGCGGTCCGTCCTCCGTTGGAGAGGGATTGGCGTCGGGCGCGGGGGCGTCCTCGAGGCCGAGGGCGACGCAGCGCTGGCGGGCGCGGTGCTTGACCAGCTCCTCGTCGATCCAGGCGCCGAGGAACTTCGCCGCGAAGCCGATCCCCTCCGGATCGGCCTCCGCGAGGGTCGGCAGCTTGCTGCGCAGGAGCGCCTCCAGCTCCGCGCCGCGCGGGGTGATGAGGCTCGCCGGATCGATCGCCTCGATCTCCTCGCGCGGCACCCCCTCGACCGGGCTGTCCTCGGAGTCGAGGGCGCGATCGCGGAGAACGGTGATGGCCGCGCGCAGCTCAGGGGTCGGCGTCAGCCCGGCGTCACTCGCAAGGAGGGACGCGTCGATCGGGCGGCCGAGGAGGCGGCTGAGGCGGGCGGCGACCTCGGCCACCTGGACCTCACGGACCGCGGGGATCGAGGTCGGCGCGGCGTACATCACGTCGCCGCCGCGGTAGCGCTCGAGCACCTCGCGGACCTTGGCCGTGACCGCGACCTGCTCGGCGCCGGGCATCGGCGCGAGCTTGATGTGGACGAGCGCCCCGTCGGCGTCGTCGGTCATGAGCTGGGCCATCGCCGGGTGGCCGATGAGATAGGTGAGGACGCGCGCGGCCCGACCTGCGGTCTCCGGGATCCCCCGGCGGCCGCCGAGCGCCTCGTTGAGCACCTCGACCGGATCGACCATCGAGCGGACGTCGACGACGCCGTCGATCGCCGCGACCTGCTCGCTGATCACGCGGAGCTCGCGGAGCGAGACGGCCTCGCCGAGGGGCCCCTCGACCGTCACCTGGAGGAAGATCGAGCCGCCGAAGTGGTCGTCGAAGAAGGCGCTCGCTCGGCGCGGCTCGCTGTCCGCGGAGAAGACGTTGCCGGTATCCGGATCGGCGGTCATCCGCGCGCTCAGGGCGACGCCGGCGACGGCGAGGACGAGGAGGGCCCACAGCGGCGGGCGCACGCGCAGCGGCATCGGCCGCTCGGGCTTCGGCTTCATCCAGCCGCTCGGCAGGAGCGCGAGGAGGGCCGGCATCAGGAAGAGCGCGAGGGCGAGGAGGACGAGGACGCCGACGCCGGCGGCGACGCCGAAGCGCTGCATCGGCACCTGCGGCATCACGAGGAGCGCGAAGAAGGCTACCGAGGTCGTCAGGCCGCTGAGGAGCACCGGCCGCCACAGCTCGCGGATCACCGCCGACGCGCGCGCCCGGCTGCTCTCGCCGTGCTGGCGCTGGAAGCCGGCGAGAACGTGGACCCCGAAGGCGCCGCCGAGGGCGACCATCATCACGGGGATCGACGACGAGACGATCGTCAGGGCCTCGCCGAAGACGCCGTGGGCGCCCATCACCAGGCCGACGCCCAAGCCGGTGACGAGGACGTTGAGGATCGCCGCGACGAACGAGCCGAGGAGGACCCCCGAGACGAGGATGAGTACGCCGATGACGATCGGCGACAGGCGGACGATGTCGGCGCGGCTCGCCAGGGCCGCGTCCTGCTCGATGAAGGGCGCGCCGGTGAAGTGGGCCTCGCCGGTCCAGCGCTCGCGGGTGACCTCGCGGATCCGACTGAGGAGCTCGGCGCGGGCGTCGACGTCGCGCTCCTTCTCGTGGAGGAGGAAGACCATCAGCGCCGCGGCCTCGCCGTCGGCGGAGATCAGGTTGCCGACGGCGTCGCGCGAGCCGAGAACGCGGCTGCGGATCTCGGCGGGATCGCGGAGCTGGTCGGGGACGAGCGGCGCGACCTCGAGGCCGTCGTCGTGGACGACGGGGTTCGGGAGGTCGGTGTAGGAGAGGACGACCTTGACGCCCGGCAGCTCGCCGAGGGTCTTCGACAGCGCCCGGATCTGGTCGACCGCCTCGACGCTGAGCACGTCGCCGTCGGCGATCTGCAGGCCGATGAGGCCGATCTCGAGCATGCCGAAGCGCTCGGCGACCTCGTGGAAGTTCTTGACCTCCGGGTGGTCGGGCGGGAGGAAGGCGAGGACGTCGTTGTCCTCGCGGACGTCATCGACGCCGGGGATGATCCACGCGCTGAGGGCGACGAACGCCGCGAGGATCAGCCAGCGCGCCCGGACGATCAGGTGGTCGGCCATGTCGCCCACGTCCCTGTGCGGCGGCGGCTAGCCCCAGACGGGGCTCAGCCACTCGCGTCGGTCCTTGACGCGGCCACGAACGACGTCGCCGAAGTGGGCCTGGAGGCGCTTGGTGAGCGGGCCGATCGCGCCGTCGTTGACGAGGCGGCGATCGACGGAGCGGACGGGGGTGATCTCCGCACCGGTGCCGCACAGGAACATCTCGTCGGCGGTGTAGAGCTCGGAGCGGCCGATCGAGCGCTCGACGAAGGGCAGCCCGAGGTCCTCGGTGATCAGCGAGATTAGCGACCGGCGGGTGATCCCGTCGAGGTTGTCCTCGGTGCTCGGCGGGCTGTAGAGGACGCCGCGGCGGACGATGAAGACGTGCTCGGCGCTGCCCTCGGAGACCTGGCCGCGCTCGGTCAGGAAGATCGCCTCGTCGAAGCCGTTGTCGTGGGCCTCGCGGCGGGCGAGCGCGCTGTTGAGGTAGATCCCCGTCGGCTTCGTCCGCGCCGGGATCGCGTTGTCCGGGACCCGCCGCCACGACGACACGCAGACGTCGATGCTGTCCTTCTCGATGTAGCGGCGCAGCGGCATCGTGAAGGCGGTGAAGCACGAGTCCTCCTCGCGCAGCAGCGGCGCGAGGCGGTTCGAGTTCGAGAAGAGCAGCGGCCGGACGTAGACGTCGTAATGGACCTCGTTGCGGCGGATCAGCTCGAGGATGATCTCGCAGAGCTGCGCGTGGTCGCCGGGGAGGCGCATGAAGAGCACCTTGGCCGAGCGCTGGAGGCGGGT
>JAGQIT010000066.1:0-1637 GCA_020431135.1 Myxococcales bacterium
GCCGGATCGAGGTCGAGGTAGTAGAGCGCGTCGGCGTGGCCGTTGACCCCGAAGTTGCCGTCGGTGCCGAACCACACGCCGCCGTCGCGGTCGATGAGGAGGTTGTCCGGGCAGGCCGCGGCGAAGGGATCGATCCCCTCCTGGCCCTGGAAGACCTTGAAGTAGCTGAAGGTCATCGACGTCCCCGGCGCGCCCGGGTCGGCCTCCTCGATCGCGAAGATCGTCCCGACCGCGTCGTCGCGCTTCGGCGCGAGGTCAGCCCACTGCTCCGGCGGGAAGATCACGCCCTCGCCGTCGAGCGCGGTCTGGCGCCCGTGCTTGGTGAAGGCGACGTAGAGGCGCGGCGTGCCGCTGAGGTCGTTCGGGTTCCACTCGATGTCCTCGGGGCGGTTGAGCTCCATGACGCCGAGCTTGTTGCTCGCGGTCCACAGCGCCTGGCGGACGTGATCGTCGTCGTTGAACGAGCCGATCGCGTTCCAGCTCGCGTCCGTCAGCGCGGCGCCGACCTTGGTCCCGGCCGCGCCCGCGGCGGTGCCGGCGTTCGGCGCGTCGTCGCTGTCGTTGGCCGTCGACAGCCAGATCCACTTTCCCTGGCCCGGCGCGTCTTCAGTCGCCTCGACGCCCCCTTCGAGGGTCGTCCCCGTCGTGTTGTCGAGGCCGGCGAAGTGGGCGACGTAGAGCTTGCCGTCGGCGAGGAGCCCGCGGATCTCCGCCTTGCTCATCCCGGCCGTGTAGTTGGCGCTCGACACCCACTTGTAGACCCGGCCGCCGCGGCGGTCGTTGCCGCCGTAGATGACGATCGGCTGGTCGGCGAGGAGCTTCCACTCGCCGTCGACCGCGAAGGTCGCGTTCTCCCAGCGCGCGCGGCCCATGTTGCCGAGCTTCTGGTGGCCGACGCCGGGGCTGCTCTTGCCGTAGTACTCGTCGGCGGCGACGCCCGGGTCGATCTCGGTGAGGTAGCCGTAGAAGTCGCGGCTGTGCCAGGCGTTGGCGTCCGGCGAGCGGCTGAACTCGCCGTCGTCGGTGGCGCTGACGTCGAGGGCGATCGCCTCGCCGGCGTCGCAGCCGGCGTCGGCGACGAATTGCTGGCCGCTCCAGCAGACCTCGAGGTCGCCGTAGTAGGTCTGGACGTTCTCCTCGGCGGTGAAGATCGTGCCCCACGGCGTCTGGCCGCCGGAGCAGTCGCCCATGATCCCGGCGACGACGCTCTCGGGGAGGTCTCCCCCCTCGTCGTCATGATCGACGCCGCTGATCGCCGTGCCGGTGATCTTGAGGAGCGTCGCCGCGGTCGCGTCGTAGCGCAGGCCGGGCTGGCCGCGGTCGAGCTCCCAGGCGCCGCTCGCCGGATCGCGGACGATGTGCATCCACGAGCCGCCGAGCTCGCGCTTGTGCTCGCTGATGTAGGTGGCGAGCGAGGCGTCGTCCCAGAGGTCGGCGAGGACGTCGTTGGTCAGCACGCCGAGGCCCTTGAGGAAGCGGGCGAAGTACGACTGGTGGCCGCTCGGGGCGCTGCGCGCCGTCGGCCCGTCGCCGGAGATGTACTCGTGATTGACCCACAGCCACGCCCCGTCGCCGCTGCCGTTCCACTGCGGCGCGTTGTTCGGGTCGCTCGCCCAGCCGTCGCCGAAGTAGGCGAT
>JAGQIT010000066.1:1684-5871 GCA_020431135.1 Myxococcales bacterium
GCGCGAGCCAGCTGACCACCGGGTTGCCCAAGAGCCCGGCGATCGAGCGGACGCTGTCGGTCGACGCCGGCGCGAGCGGGAACTGGACCCCCGGCGGCAGCGTGTCGGTCGCGACCTGCTCGGTGAGGATCTTGACCAGGTCCGGGAGGTTGGTCGCGCCGGTGCCGAGGTCGTCGACGAAGTTCAGGGCGACGACCGACGAGCGCGGGATGTCGCCGAGGTCATCGGCGTCGGTCCCGTCCATGCCGTCCTGACCGTCTTGGCCGTCCTGCCCGTCTTGGCCGTCCTGCCCGTCTTGGCCGCCCTGGCCGTCCTGCCCGTCCTGCCCGTCCTGGCCGTCTTGGCCGTTCATCCCGTCCTCGCCGTCCATCCCGTCCTCACCGGCGGTGGCGCTCTCCATCACCGTGTCGTCGCCGCAGGCCGCGAGCCCGGCGAGCGCGAGGAGAGAGGGGATAACCATAAGAGTGCGTAGATTTCGCTGCATCGCTTCGACCGTGTCCGATTCGGCGGCATCCTAGGAGAAGCCCTCGCGCCGAGGATGGAGCGGCGAAGACGATTGTGTTGCATTCTCGTCACAGGACGCGCGCGGGCCCGCGACAGCGGACGGCGGACCTCAGGCGCCCTTGACGAAGCGGATGATCTCGCGGACGTGCTGGAGGAACTGGCTGTCCTCCGAGAGCTGGGCGACCGCCAGCTCCGCCCGCCGGTCGAGCGCCGCGTGCTCGCTCCGGTTGCGCTCCTGGAGCTCGCCGAGCGAGCCGCGGGTCGCGTCGAGGCCCTCGCGCAGGCGCCGGAGATCGCCGGCGAGCTCGGTCGCCCACGAGTCCTCGGCCTCGCGGTCGAGCGCCGCGTCGATCCTCTTCATCCACCCCTCGAGCTCGTCGACCCGCGCCTTGAGGGCGGCGACGTTGTCCTTCGGGAAGCGGAGCTCGCGCTGGATCGCGAAGAGCTGCGACGCCAGGTACTCGTAGGCGCGGATCAGCGGGCGCAGCCCCGTCAGCAGCAGGGCCGCGCCGGCGCCGATGTAGCCGACGACGCTCAGCCCCGAGACCGCCACCCAGTAGAGCCCGGCCGCGGAGGCGACGTGGAGCGCGAGCGCCAAGAGCAGCGTCCGCCGCATCCACCGGCGGATGTAGGCCTCGCGCTCGGGCTTGAGCGCGAGCCCCTCGTCGGCCGAGGCCGCCGCCTCGGCGAGCACCTCGCGCGCCTGGAAGTGCAGGTTCCACGGGATCGTCACCAGGATCATCAGCCACCAGAACGTGACGACGGCGACGATCCAGTCGACGAGCTCGCCGACCGAGACCTCGAGCCACTGGAGGATCCCGAAGACCAGGAGGAGCAGCACCGTGAAGCCGATGCAGGTCGAGACGAACTTGTCGAAGGAGATCAGGGTCTTGGTCCTCGCCATCACGCAGCTCCGCCGGCGGCGGCCGGCGGCCGTCAGTGTCGCACCGCCGAGCGGCGAGCGACCACCGGGCCGAGGGCGCGCGCGCGCTCGCTGGCGCATGCGATCGCGCGCCGGCGCACGAACGGAGGCGCTCCTCGCCAAGCGAGCGCGACGACCTGCGATCGCCCGCGCGCGCCGACCCGCGGCCTGCGGTCCGCGAGCCGGCCCCGCCGCCCGGCGTAGAAGCCCGAGAACGACGGTGCTAGTCTCGGCGCCGATGACATCTGTTCGTGTGTCTCTGGCGTCCGCCGGCTGCGTCGCCCTGCTCGTCGCCGGCTGCAACCCCACCCCCGAAGACACGGCGAGCGCCAGCGAGTCCGCGACCGCGACCGCGACCGACGGCACGTCGACCACCGGCACGACCGGCGCGTCGACGACCACCGGCGACGCGACGGACAGCGGCTCCGCGACGGGCACCGCCTCGACCTCCGACACCGGCGAGTCGACCACCGCCACCGCGTCGACCACCGCCACCAGCGGGTCGACGACCACCACCGGCTCGACCTCCAACACCTCCGGCGAGTCGACCACCGAAGGCGCCGCCGAGTGCGGCAACGGCGTCCTCGAGGCAGNNGAGGAGTGCGACGACGGCAACCTCAACGACGGCGACGGCTGCGACGGCACCTGCACGATCGGCGACGTTCTCTGCGGCAACGGCGTGCTCGACCCCGGCGAGACCTGCGACGACGGCAACAGCGACGCCGACGACGGCTGCGCCGCGAACTGCGTGACCGAGTGCGGCTTCCTCTGCCTCGAGCTCGGGAAGCCGTGCATCACCGGCTTCAACGCGGTCCAGTGCGCGTCGCCGGGCCCGCCCTTCGGGCAGGCGAGCCCGATCGCCAACGCCTGCCAGCTCGCGACCCTGTCGGTCGACGGCAACTACATCGACCTCAGCCCCGAGACGACGATCGACGGCCAGCCGCGCCACCTCGACGCGATGTACACCGACCCGTCGAACGCGGTCCTCGGCTTCGCCGGCAACACCCAAGACATCGCCGCGGGCAGCCAGCTCGTCGAGGTCAACACCGAGACCGGCGAGCTGACCCCGATCGGCCCGAGCCTCGGGATCTGGGTGATGGGCGCGGCGATGAACGACGACGGCGAGCTGTGGGTGACCGTCTTCGACACCTACGAGTCCAACCAAAACACCCAGGTGAGGATCGCCGAGGTCGACCCGCTCTCCGGCGAGATCATCGACGGCCCCACCCTCCTCACGAGCAACGGCCAGCCCGTCACCGTGTGGTCGACCCACGTCAGCGACGTCGCCTTCCGCTTCGACGGCGCTATGTTCATATCCGCGAATGAGCCCGGCCCGCCGCCGCCGGAGCCCCTCAGCCTCTACTTCGAGGTCGACCGGGCGACCGCGAGCGTGCTCTCGACCGTCGAGGGCCCGGACGACATCTACGCCGCCGGCATCGTCTTCGTCGGCGAGGAGCAGGAGATCGTCGCCATGGACATCCGCGGCGCCGACGACATCTTCATCCTCGACCTCGCGCAGCCGCCGACCCTCAACGAGGCGCTGCTCTACGACGATCCGATCCCGACCAACAGCGGCACCGCCGACCTCGCCGGCTGCTCGAAGCTGCTGCCGCAGTGACGGACCGCGTCGCGGCCGCCGTTCACCGCCCTACTGCGGGATCCCGCAAAAGCCGACGTTCTCATAGCCCTGCGGCTCGTTCCCCTCCTCGTACCAGGGGATGCAGACCTCCTGCACTCCGGGGCAGGTGTTCGGCGCGATCACGTCGCACAGCGGCGAGCAGCAATCTCCGCCCTCGCAGCTTTCGAGATAGGTCGCGTAGACGCAGATCAATCCAGCGTGACAGCCGTTAAGGGACTCGCAGGGATCGCCATATTCTCCGAACCCCTCCGGTGACACGTCCGCGAAGCATATGGGCGCTTGTTCTCCAGCGGGAATACAGACCTCATCCGCGAGACAGTCTTGGACAAGGGGATCGCAGGTTTCCCAGCAGAGTGGGTGGTCAGCCACCGTGATGCATCCATATCCAAGAGGACATTCGGGCGCCTCCTCTGTCCCCGCGCACAGAAGCCGACACCCGTCAAGACAGACAGATGAGGAGTCGCAGTTGTCCCCCAGAACACCCTGCGTAAATTCCACCAATTCGCACGATTCGCCCGGCCCGCCCGCGTCCGCGTCCACAGGCACGCACAGCTTCCCGTGACTCAACGCCGTACACTTGAAGCCATCTGGGCAATCCTGCTCGATAAGCGAGCATCTATTCAAATAGAAGTGATTTCCTGGGTTCGCGCATACGAGCCCCCCCTCCCAGCCGCCGCAGACGCCGTCGACACACTCGATGATCCCGCAAATATCAAACATGCACGCGTAGTCATCGCAGTACGGGGGCTCCGCGCCGACGCACGACGCCGGGAGCGGCTCGCACCCTTTCTCTGCCATCGCCGGAAATGTGCACTCATTGATCCGCAGCTCGGGATCCCAGATCACGCAGATCTCGCCGTCGCCGCAGCCGCCGCAGGCCTCGTCCGAGTAGCCGGTCGTCTCGCCGGTCGTCGTGCTCGTGCTCGTGCTCGTGCTCGTCGACGTGCTCGTGCTCGTGCTCGTCGTCGTCGTCGCGTCGCCGCTGGTCCACGTCGCGCTCACGCCGACCGTCGTCGCGTCCGCGCCCGAGCACGCGACCGCAGACGAGACCACGAGACCCAGCCCCCAGGACATGCGGCGCGCGTGCATCCATCGATGCTATCGGCGGCGATGCGGCGCAGC
>JAGQIT010000962.1 GCA_020431135.1 Myxococcales bacterium
GACGACGGCAACCTCGTCAACGACGACGGCTGCAACGCCGCCTGCCTGCGCGATCGCAAGATCTTCGTCACAAAGGACTCGACCGAGGCCGGCGAGCTCGGCGGCCTCGCTGGCGCCGACGCTATGTGTCAGGCTGAGGCTGCCGATGCCGGCCTCGAGGGCGCTGAGCGCTTCAAGGCCTGGCTCTCCGACTCGAACAACTCCCCGTCGACGCGCTTCGTCACCCGCGAGGCGCGCTACGTCCTCGTCGACGGCTCGCTCGTCGCCGACGACTGGAACGATCTGATCGACGGGCAGCTCAGCCACCCGATCGATCGACACGTCGACGGGACGCCGGCGAACAGCGTCCTGTGGACGGCGACCCTGCCAAACGGCGAGGCGGCCGACAACGGCAGCTTCTGCGCCAACTGGACCGAGACCGAGCTCATGGAGCTGGTCGAGATCGGCTCTACGCAACAGACGGGGACGAAGTGGACGTTCTTCGAGGACTTCCCCTCGTACTGCTCGGACGTCTCACGCCTCTATTGCTTCGAGGACTGAGCGGAAGAGGAATAGAGGGGAAGGGGAAAGATGGGATCGAGGGAAACAACGAGACAGAGGCGCACCAGCGAGACGGCGGTCGTCATGGCCCGCTTTGCCGGCGCTGCCCGAACGCTGGGGGCGGTGGTCTTGGCCTTTCCCCTCCTCGCTTGCCCCGCCGAGCCAGGGGAGGCGTCGAGCGCGACCGACGGTCAGGAGACCGCCACCGGTGGCGACTACGCGACCCGTGGGGGTGACGACCCGACCACCGGCACGACAGGGGTGGAGCCCGACACCACCGGCTCGACCTCGGACGAGCCGACGACGACCACCTCGACCTCCATGGACACCTCGACGACGAGCCTCGCCACCTCCGATGCGACGGCGACCGCGACGGACTCCACCAGCACGACCGCGGATATGACCGGCACGACCGGCGGCGACTCGTCGACAACCACCGACTCGACCACGATGGCCGAGGAGACGACCGGCAGGCTCTGCGGGAACGGCGTCACGGACGACGAGTTCGAGTGCGATCCGACGGATCCTGAGCTCGTCGAGGCCGCGGTGTGCGACGACAACTGCCAATAGAAGGGCATCGTCGTCTTCGTCACCGAAGCCGGCTTCAACGGCGACCTCGGCGGCCTCGCTGGCGCCGATCAGGCGTGCCGCGACGCGGCAGGGCTTGCGGGGCTCCAGAACCCAGACGACTACACCGCGTGGCTGAGCGTCGGCCCGACGCCTGCGAAGTCCCGGGTCCCGCTGGTCGACAAGCCCTACCTCCTCCTCGACGGCGAGCCGATCGCGGGCGACCAATCCCAGCTCCTCGGCGGCAAGCTCCTCCGCCCGATCAACGTCACCGAGGAGCTGAACGTCGTCGGCTACCGGCGTGTGTGGACGAACACGACGGCGAGCGGGGAGACCGCGAGCGACGAGAACGACTGCCAGTCGTTCTCCGATGACACCAACAACAGCTTCGCGCCGATCGGCGAGACCGACAAGAGCGGGCCCTCTTGGACCTACACAGCGCAGCCCGACGAGGCCGTCGACCTCTGCACCAAGGAGCGCCGGCTCTACTGCTTCGGCGGAGAATTCTGGCTGGACGGCGCATAGGCGGGGCTGTCGCTAAGGTCTCACAGGTCCAGGCGGTGCTCGACGGCGATCTCGAGCGCTTCATCGAGGCCTTCCTCCTGAAGCAGGGGGGCATGGACGCGCCTCGCTGACGAACTTCAGCTCGACCGGCCCCGTCCGTCCCCGCACACCTCGAGGCCAGCGCAGCGAAGCGGCTCCAGCGGTTCCCCTCGATGAGCGGACGGACGACGTGGAGCATGTAGAAGGCGACGGCGATAAAGCCGCCCAGGAACTCGACGGTGAGGTAGCGCAGCGGCAGCGGCGGCAGCGGCGGCAGCGGCCGCGCAGCAGGAGACACATGGGCCGCGGTCACACGAGGAGGCCGCCGTACGTGACGACGAGGACGCCGACGCACGGCCAGACCCTCTGCTTCCTTGAGGATGCCCCGCAGCGACCGACCCGATCGCCGCGCGTCACAGACGCGGGCGCGCGACTTCGCGCCGGCTCAGCGCTTGCGCTTCGCCTTGCCCTTGCCCTTGCCCTTGCCGCGACCGCGTCCCGGCGCCGGGATCGCGACGCCGTCGGGCCCGAAGCGGACCGGCGCCTCGCCGTTCTCGGGGATCGTCTGGCCGTCGGCGAGCTGCAGGAGGACGAGGAGGTTGGCGTAGAGGAAGGGGGTGATCTGGAGGAGCAGGCGCTTCTCGAGCTGGATGTGCGCGACCTGCTGGTGGATCGGCAGGCGGAGGTTCTTCGCCGGCAGCTCGAGGTAGTCCTCGCGGGTCGGATCGACGCGCTCGGCGTCGGCGGTGACGAAGTGCCCGCGGCAGTTGAGCGGCCGGATCTCCCAGACGCGGCAGCGGCCGCGCTGCGGATCGAGGAGCGGGCACGGGATCTTGCGCTTGGCGTTCTCGAGGCGACCGTCGGTGATCGCCGGGCTCGTCATCTTGATCTGCTCGGGGTCCGCGCCCTTGTGGTGCGACTGGACGTCCTTCATCAGCTGCTCGCCGGCCTGGGCGAGGCGCTGGGCGACCTGCGGGAAGTCGCGCCACAGGCGGACGGTGCGAAAGATCACCAGGCTCTCGAGGCCCGTGACCGCGAAGGGCGCGACGTAGCAGCAGTCGCGGCCCTTCGGCGTGCCGGGGCGCAGCGCCTCCTCGAGGCCCATGTGCTCCGCGGCGATCTTCAGGTAGTCGTCGTAGTGGCCGAGGAACTCGCGCCAGAGGGCGTCGGCGCCCTGCGGCAGGCGCTTCGTGGTGGCGATGTCGGCGATGCCGTCGAGGGCCCCGAGCTTGTCGAGGCACGCCTGCATGTTGTCGATCTCGGCCTTCGCGGCCTTCTTCACGGCGCGCGGCGCCCGGGTGACGCGATCGATCGGCAGCCGGCGCTTGCGGCCGAAGAGGGCGCGGAAGAAGTCGAGGATCATGACCCGGCGGGTTGTAGCAGAGTCACGCGCGATCCGCTTGCGTCGGCCCCGACGCGCGGTTAGCGTTGCGCCGCCATGCTCAAGCGCCTCGCATCGCGTGTCCTGCCTGCCCTCGCCCTCGTCTCGCTCGCCGTCGCCGCGCCCGGCTGCAAGAAGGGCTCCGACTCCGGTGGCGAGGCCCCGGGCGGCGCCGCAGGTGCCGGCGGCGCGGCGGCCCCGGCCAGCGACGAGATCAGCCTGCGCTACAAGCCCGGCGCCGCCAAGCTCAAGGAGAGCGGCAAGCTGAGCCTGAAGATCTCGGGCGGCCAGTCCGGCGGCGCCAACGTCGACATCGTCGGCACCCTCGACGTCAGCGACGCCGGCGGCGACAAGCTCAAGGTCGCGTACAAGATCGACGCGGTCAACGACGTCAGCTTCACCGGCGTCCTCCAGCCCAAGCCCAAGGAGGGCGAGGAGCCCAAGGATCCGAAGGCCGAGCTCCTCAAGGCGAGCGGCGCCCGCCTCGTCGACCTCCGCGGCGAGGCCGATGAGGACGCCAGCAAGGCGCTCCCGGAGAACAAGAAGCCCGAGGGCGAGGGCGGCGGCATGGCCGGCGAGCTCGGCGAGTTCCTCGGCCTCCCCGAGCTCCCCGAGACCAACCTCAAGGTCGGCGCCCCCGTGACCAAGGAGCGCGAGACCGAGGAGGACCTCGGCGGCATGAAGATCCCGATCGACGAGGAGAGCACCTACACCCTCGTCAAGATCGACGACGCCTCAGGCAAGCGCCTGGCGGAGATCAAGATCGAGAAGGAGGGCAGCGGCGCGGTCGAGATGCCGCAGGGCGGCGGCCTCCTGAGCATCGATCAGGTCTCCGAGATGGTCCTCGTCTTCAACCTCGACGACCAGCTCCCGGTCAGCCTCCACATCGAGCAGACCACCGCGTTCTCGGCCGGCTCGCAGGGCGGCGAGACCCAGGTCAAGATCGACGCGACCTACGAGCAGCTCTAGGCCGCGCGCGCCCCGGCTTGACCTCGGCTTGATCTCACCATGAGCTCCGACGCCCGCCCGTCGGTCGTGCTGCTCAGCGGCGGCCTCGACTCGACGACAGTCCTGGCGATCGCCGCCGCCGAGGCGCCGGTCTACGCCCTCTCCTTCGCCTACGGCCAGCGCCACGCGGTCGAGCTCGCCTGCGCCGCGCGCCAGGCCGCGCGCTTCGGCGCCCGCGCCCACGAGGTCGTCGACCTCCGCCACATGGGGCGCCTCGTCGCCTCCGCGACCGCGCTGATCGAGGGCTCCGCGCACGCGGTCCCCAAGGGCGAGCCGGTCGACGCCGCGGATCGGATCCCGATCACCTACGTCCCGGCGCGCAACACCCTCTTCCTCAGCTACGCGCTCGCCTGGGCCGAGGCGCTCGGCGCCCGCGACCTGTGGATCGGCGTCAACGCGCTCGACTACTCGGGCTACCCGGACTGCCGCCCGGAGTTCATCGCCGCCTTCGAGGCGCTGGCCAACCGCGCGACCAAGGCGGGGGTCGAGGGCGACCTCTTCCGGATCCGCACGCCCCTCCTCGAGCTGACGAAGGCGGAGATCATCGCTCGCGGGGTCGACCTCGGCGTCGACTACGGCGACACGGTCTCGTGCTACGCGCCGGTGACCGCGGGCGACGGCGACCTCCCGCTCGCCTGCGGCGCATGTGACAGCTGCCAGCTCCGCCGCCGCGGCTTCGCCACCGCGGGCGTCGCCGACCCGACGCGCTACGTCGGCTAGCGCGGGTCGTCGGCGCGTCGTCTCGCGCCGCGCTCGCGGGTCCTCGCAGCATCGCTCTCGCCGCGGGATAGCGGTAGGGAGCGGCGGCGACGCCCGTGGCGGCGACTCGAACCGGCGCCGAGGAGCCCGCGGAAGACCCCGACGTTCCCTTGCGCCGTGATCGTCGGCCCGCAGTGAGCCCGCCGCGTTCACTGTCCGAGTCCGCCCTCGCCAACGCGCAGCCGCGGCGAGCGGACCGCGCGGGCCGTCACTTCTTCTTGCTCTTGCTCTTGCGCTTGCGCTTCTTCGTGCGCTTGCGCTTCTTCGCGTCGGTCCCCTTCGCCTTGGCCGCGTCAGCGCGCCACTCGGCGATCTCGGCGGCGCGCGGGTGCTCGGCCGCGGCGTAGGCGTCCTCGGCGAGCTTGGCGAGCTCCTGGGCGCGGCCGGGATCGAGGGCGACGATCGCCCGCGCGAGGGCGAAGCGCGAGTAGGCGAGGCTGAGGGGCGAGACCTCGATCGCCTCGCGCAAGGCGACGGCGTGCTCGAGGTGCTCGATCGCCTCGGCGATCCTCCCCTGCTTGATCGCGATCTCGCCGAGGTTCGTGTGCGAGCGGGCGACCTCGTCGCCCTTGTCGCCGTAGTGGGCGACGCGGATCGCCAGCGCCCGGCGGTGGAGCTCGGCCGCCTTGTCGAGCTTCTCCGCCCCCTGGTAGGCGATCGCGAGGTTGTTGAGCGCCGCCGCGACCTGCGGGTGCTCGGGGCCGAAGGCGGCCTCGCTGATCGCCAACGAGCGCTCGCCGGTGGCGATCGCCGCGTCGTGGTCGTCGAGCTGCGAGAGCGTCGTCCCGAGGGTGTTGAGGAGGCGGACGAGCTGCGCCGAGTCCCTCCCGTAGGTCTGCTCGCTGATCGCCAGCGCCCGCTCGAGCAGCGGCCGCGCCCGCGCGGCGTCGTCGACCCGCAGGTAGGCGAGGCCGAGGTTGTGGAGGCCGTGCGCGACCTTCGGGTGGTTGGGCCCGTGGGCGCGCTCGAAGATCGCCTGGACGCGCTCGCGGATCGGCTTGGCGCCGGCGAGGTCGCCGCGGCGCTCGCGGATCGTCGCCAGGAGCTCGAGCGAGGGCGCCATGCCGAGGTCGTCGGCGCCGTAGTGCGCCTCGCGGATCGTCACCGCCTCGCCGGCGCTCTCCTCGGCGCGCGAGACCTCGTCGCGCTCGAGGAGGAGGACGGCCTCGGCCTCGCGCATCATCGCCGTCATGTTGCCGCCCGCGCCCTCGATGCGCTCGACGAGGGCGCGTCCGACCTCGACCCAGACGAGCCCGCGCTCCGGCGCGTGGAGGTCGCGCGTGACCATGCCGAGGTAGTAGATCGCCTCGACGGCGATGCGCTCGTCGGCGCCGACGAGCGATCGGCGGACCGCCTGGCGCAGGCGGAGCTCGGCGTCGTCGAAGCGGCCGTTGCGGCTGAGCAGGAGCCCCACCGTGAAGTCGGCGAGCGCCTCGAGGGGCGCCCAGCCGAGCGCATCGGCGCGGGCGGCCGCGGCCTCGGCGACCGCGAGGCCGTCGACGTACTCGCCGACGACGAGCAGCGTCCGCGCGCGCAGGAGCTCGGCG
>JAGQIT010000963.1 GCA_020431135.1 Myxococcales bacterium
GCCTCGCTCGCCGCCGTCGTCGTCGTCGTCGCCGTCGTCGAGCCGCCGCTCCCCTCCGTCGCGCTCGTCGCCCCGTCGTCGCCGCAGGCGAGCGCGAGCGCGAGGCCGCTGACGACGAGGCCCGAGCGCGCCCGCCAGGGCGTGGACAGGGAGGCTTGGATCCAAAGATTGGGGCGCGACATCGCTCCTCGCCAGGCTACACCGAGCGCGCCCGCGTTGTCCCGCGACCTCTCGCTGCCCGCATCGAGGGCGGCCTCCGGGGCTCAAGCCGCCCCGACACCGACGGCCGCGTCCGCGGGTCGACGCGGCGCCATGTCGAGCGGCGGCTGCCCCCCGAGCGCGAATCACCGAACCGTCGGTATGAACGCGTCTGCGCGGATGAGGTCGCCTAGTGCGGCACGCTCGTCGGCGGTGAGCCGACAACGACGAATTCCGCGTCCGGCTCAAGGGCTTCGCCGGCCCGACCGATGCGATGTTCGCCTGCACGGACCGGCGTGGTCCGGCGAGCCTCGACGCGTCGCGCTATCCTCGGCGCGCCCATGTCGACACCGATCCAGATCCGCACGCGCGACGACGAGAAGAACTACGACTTCAGCCCCTACCCGACCAGCTGGATCCAGATCGGGTGGAGCCACGAGCTCCGCCGCGGCCAGGTCCGCGCCGTCCGCTGCCTCGGGCGCGAGCTCGTGCTCTTCCGCGGCGAGGACGGCCGCGTCCGGGTCGTCGACGCCTACTGTCCGCACCTCGGGGCGCACCTCGGCGTCGGCGGCAGCGTCGTCGGCAACGACCTGCGCTGCCCCTTCCACGGCTGGGAGTTCGACGGCGCCGGCGCCTGCACGCGGATCCCCTACGCGCGCAAGATCCCGAAGCGGGCCCGCCTCGGCGCCTGGACGGTCCGCGAGGTCAACGGTCAGATCCTGATCTGGCACGACGCCGACGGCCGCCCGCCGTGGTTCACGATCCCCGAGGTCCCGGAGTTCGGCTCCAAAGAGTGGACGAAGCCGCGGATCTACGAGACGACGATCCGCACGCGCTGGCGCGAGCTCGTCGAGAACGGGGTCGACCGCGGCCACTTCTTCGCCCTCCACGAGTTCCCCGAGCCGCCCGAGCTCGAGTTCCGCACCGACGGCCCGCGCTTCTCGATGACCAGCCGCGTCCGCTGGCGGCGCTTCGGGATCCAGCGCACGGTCTCCCTCGACATCGACGCCTGGGGGGCGGGCTTCTCCCTCACCCGCGGCCACGGCGAGGCGCCCTTCCTGGTCCTCGGCTGCCCGATGCCGATCGACGAGCACTCGATCGTCCACCGCCAGGCGGTGATCGTCTCGCGCCGCCTGCCGCCCGGCGTCCGCGATCTCGTCGCCCGCTTCGTCGGTTGGACCGCGATGCGGGAGTTCCGGCGCGACGTCCCGATCTGGCAGAACAAGGTCGTCATCCCGCGCCCGGTGCTCTGCGACGGCGACGGCCCGATCGTCCGCTTCCGCACCTGGGCCCGCCAGTTCGAGCCAGGCGCCGCGCCGGCGACCGCCGCGGCCGAGAACTAGGCGTCGCGTCGGCGGGGCGACGCAGACCGCGAGTCCCCGTACACTCCGGCGATGCTCCGCCTGCTCTGTCCCGCGCGACGCGCACTCGTCCTCTCCCTCGGGCTCCTCGGCGGCTGCGCGGGGGACGACGGCGGCACGACCGAGGGGAGCGCGTCGTCGACGACCGCGACCGCGACCACCTCCGCCGGGATGTCATCGACGTCGGCGAGCAGCGCGTCCTCCTCGACCGGTTCGTCCTCCTCGACGAGTTCGTCCTCCTCGACCAGCGCGTCGTCCTCGACCAGCGCGTCCTCGACCACCGACGCGAGCACCGGAGAGACGACGAGCGACACCTCGGGGCCGCCGGCCTGCGCGGCGATCATCGACAGCACGGACTGCGTCGAGCTCGCGGCCGTGTCCCCGGATCTCACCCTCGAGGAGTGCGAGACCTGCCAGGGCGCGGCCTGCGACAGCGACCCTCTCTGCGACCAATATCCCTGCGTCGACGGGTCAATCGTCCTGCGCGGCTGCTGCACCGACGCCGACTGCGAGGGCCTGGCGCCCTTCTGCGGGATGTACATCGCGACGAACAACATCTGCGTCGACTCCGACGACATCTAGCAGGTGACATCGCAGGCCGCCTGCCGACGCAGACTCGGGATCTTCGTGTCGCTTTTTGCCGGCGCGCCGGCGGCCATCGGCTCTATTCTACGGGCCGCGAGGAGTCCTCGCCGGAGGTCGAGATGATCGAGTTCCACCCGCTCGCGCCCGCCCTTGGCGCTGAGGTCTCTGGCGTCCAGCTGCGCGCCCCGCTGCCCGCAGCGGCGCTCGAGAGGATCCGCGAGGGGCTGCGCCGCCACCTCGTCCTCTTCTTCCGCGACCAGGCGATCGGCCCCGCCGATCACCTCGCGCTCGCGGAGGCCTTCGGCACGCCGACGCCCCACCCGGCCTACCCGCACGTCGACGGCTTCCCGGCGATCAACATCCTCGAGAGCACGCCGGAGCGGCCGACGAAGATCGACACCTGGCACACGGACATGACCTTCCTCGAGGCGCCGCCGCTGGGGTCGATCCTCCGCGCCCGCGAGCTCCCGGAGGTCGGCGGCGACACGATGTGGGCGAACCTCTACGCCGCCTACGACGGGCTCTCGCCGGGGATGCGCCGCTACCTCGAGGGCATGCGGGCGTCGCACTCCTTCGCCCATGGCTTCCGCCACAGCCTCGCCGAGCCCGGCGGCTGGGAGCGCCTCGGCCCGGCCGTCCGCGCGAACCCGCCGATCGACCACCCGGTGATCCGCACGCACCCGGAGACCGGGCGGCGGGCGCTCTTCGTCAACCGCCTGTTCACGACCCACCTGATCGGCGTCCCCGAGGCCGAGAGCGCGGCGATCCTCGCCTTCCTCTTCGACCACCTCGAGACCCCCGAGTACGCCTGCCGCTTCCGCTGGCGGACGAACTCGATCGCCTTCTGGGACAACCGCGCGACCCTCCACCGGCCGATCAACGACTACCACCCGGCGCTGCGGCGGATGGAGCGGATCACGATCGCGGGGGAGCGCCCGCGATGAGCCTGCGCCTGCTGATCCTCGACGCCTACGATCCCGCGGGGCGCCGGGCCCTCGCCGCCGCGGGGGCGCGGGCGGCCGGCGAGCTCTACCGGCGCATGCTCGCCGCGCTCGAGCCCGACGCGACCCTCGACGTCGTCCTCTTCGGCGGCGACGACGGGGCCGAGTTCGCGGCCGGCTTCCGCCCGCCGGCGCCGCTCGCCAGCTACGACGGGATCTGCTGGACCGGCTCGAACATGACGGTCCACCGCGACACGCCCGAGGTCCGCGAGCAGCTCGCCCTCGCCCGCGCGGCCTACGACGCCGGGGTCCCGAGCTTCGGCAGCTGCTGGGCGGTGCACGTCGCCGTGACCGCGGCCGGCGGGCGCTGCGAGGCCAACCCGAAGGGCCGCGAGTTCGGCCTCGCCCGCAAGATCACGGTCAACGACCGCGGCCGCGCCCACCCGCTCTTCGCCGACAAGCCGGCGGCCTTCGACGCCTTCACCAGCCACGAGGATCACGTCGTCGAGCTCGGCCCGCACGCGACCTGCCTGGCGAGCAACGACTTCGCCGAGGTCCAGGCGGTCCACGTCCGCCGCGGCGCCGGCGAGTTCTGGGCGGTCCAGTACCACCCCGAGTACGAGCTCATGGACGTCGCCCAGCTCGGGATCCTGCGGGCGCCGCAGCTCATCGCCCAGGGCTTCTTCCGCGACGCCTCGGACGCCTCGGGCTACCTCGCGGATCTCGAGGCGCTCCACGCCGCGCCGACGCGCCGCGATCTCAGCTACCGCCTCGCGGTCGGCGTCGACGTCCTCGACCCCGCGGTCCGCACCCGCGAGGTCCGCAACTGGCTCGATCGCGCGGTCAAGCCGCGGAGCCGGCACAGCGCCTGAGGCGACGAACGGCGGGCGCGCGTCGGCGTGCGCCGGGGCGCGCCGTGCCGCAGCGTCGCCCGCGGTGTAGAGTTGCGTCGATGTTCGCCGGCCGCCTGCCCCCGTCGATGTCCGCGCGCTGGCTCGCCGCCGCGCTGACGGCCCTCTCCCTGAGCTGCGCGTCGACCAAGGGCAAGGCGACGCCGGCCAGCGAGGCGCCGACCGAGGCCCCAGGCGAGACCGAGACCGAGGCCGCGCCCGAGCCCAAGCTCAGCGCCAAGGAGCGCGCCCTGCAGGCGATCGAGGCCCGGCGCGAGGCCGATCGCAACGCGCCGACGGTCGAGCTGCCGCTGCGCCAGATCGCCTCCGAGCACATCGTCTTGGCGGTCGCCGTCGGCGACCAGCCGGCGATGGACTACATCCTCGACACCGGCGCGAGCATGACCGTCATCACCCCGCAGACGCGCGATTCCCTCGGGATCGCCGCGGACGCCGGGGTCGCGGTGAAGGCCGCGGGCGCCGGCGGCGAGGTGGCCACCGAGGTCCGGGTCATCGAGCTCGAGGGGGTCGTCGTCGGCGAGCGCACCTACGACACGATCCCGGCCGCGGTCATGAACCTCGACCACCTGATCGCCAAGCTCGACCACCCGGTCGCCGGGATCCTCGGGCGCAACTTCCTCGAGCGCCACGACGTCGAGCTCGACCTCGCCGGCGGCGCCCTGCGCTTCCACGGCGCCGGCGCCCTCGCCCGTCGCGACGCCGACCGCCTCGCCGAGATGCGCGCCGTCCCCTTCGATCGCTTCCCGATCGGCCTGATACGGATCAAGGTGAAGCTCGACGGCGCGCACGACCTCGCCGGCGTCTTCGATCTCGGCGCCGGGCGGACCGTCATCAACTGGCGCGCGGCCGCGGCCGCCGGCCTCCGCCCGGACTCCAAGGGCGTGACGAAGGCCTCGGAGGCGGCCCTCGGCGCCGACACCCAGATGATGGCGCTCCGCAAGGCCCGCTTCGCCAGCGTCGGCCTCGGCGACGTGACCTTCGCCGACCCCGAGCTCTACATCGCCGATCTCCCGGTCTTCGACACCCTCGGGATCGGCGACGAGCCGGCGATCGTCTTCGGCGTCAACATGGTCGCCGGGCGCACCGTCGTCATCGACTACGAGAACTCGACGATCTACCTGTCCGATCCGCCAGGTTCTTCTGGATCGCAGGGATAGCGCAGGAGTTCGTGGGCCCGCGCCGCCCGGCGGATCCACGCCTCCTCCTCGCCGGCGGGGATCGTCGCCAGATCCCACGGCGAGGGCGTCGGCCCGGAGCGCCGACGAAAGACGATCTCCGCCGGCGCTCGCCCGTCGGCGCCGCGCCATGTCCGGCACAGATACGCGGCGTGGCGCTCGCGCCAGAGCGGCTCCTTGCCGAGGATCTTGCGATGGACCTTCTCGCGGCGATCGATGAGGACGTAGGGTGCCCGGCGAGCGTCGACCACCGAGCGATCGTCACGGGACGGGTGCACGCCGCCGTCGCGGTCGATGACGTCGATGTCCAGGCGGTAGCGAAACCCCGGGGCGTTCGGCGCAAACATCCGCCAGAATTGATAGGTGTTGGTCACGCGCCCGTAGGTGTGGGTCGCCCTGCGCAGCGCCTTGGGGACCTCGAGGCGCGTGCGCTCGAAGCTGAGGGCGTTGATGATCATCGCCCCGCCGTGCCAGCCGACGAAGACCACCAGGGCGGCGCGGAGCCACCGCGGCCAGCCGGCGAGCGCCGGCGCCGAGACCCCCGGCGTGAAGCTGCGCCGGCGCAGGCGCTCGACGACGCGGCCGACCTCCTCGCCGCGGAAGAGCACCACCGTCGCCACAGCCGTCGCCGGCACGAACCACCCGAGATTTGCGAGGACGACGAGGCAGCCGGTGAAGACTAGCGAGAGCGGCGCCCAGATCCAGCGCGACGTCGGCCACAGCAGCCAGCGCGGGAGCCCGGGCGCGAACCTGCGCAGGAGCAGCCCGAGGGTCACCAGCGGGAAGAGGCGCTCGAACCACCAGGCTGTCCATGTCGCCAGGCGCATGAGGTTGTCGCCGAAGAGGCGGAGCACCCCCCACATCGGCACGCGGCTCCACCGACCCTCGCTGAGGAGGTTAAAAAAGGAGGTGCCGTCGACGTAGCTCTGGCCGGTCTTCACCCAGCCGGCGACGCCGTAGGCGAGCGTGAGCTGGAGGATCATCAGCCAGCGCGGCCACGCGGCGATCGGCCGGTAGGTCGCGTGGGCCTCGTCGCCGTCGTCGAGGCGCCCGGCCGCGCGCAGCCGCCGGCAGCGGCGCAGGTTGTCGATCGAGTAGGCGGCGCCGCAGCGGCTCAGGCACAGGAGGAAGAGGAAGTTGCCGAAGACCTGCTGGCCGGCGATCGGCGCCATGTTGCGGAGAACGACGGCGAGGAGGACGGCGAAGCAGATCCACTTGCTCACCCGCGTCCACAGGCCGACCGTGAGGAGCAGCGCGGCGACGCTGCCGAGGCCGAGGATCGCCAGCGACCAGCCCTCGCCGGGGAGCTGACACATCAGCGAGAGCCAGCGCAGCGGCTCGCCGCAGACGAGCGCGGCCGGGGCGATGCCGGCGTCGCCGTAGAGATAGGCGGCGTGCGGCAGGAGGCTGGCGATGTCGCCGAAGAGGCAGATCCCGAGGCCGATCCGCAGGAGCCCGAGGGTCCGCGGATCCTCGCGCGCGTCGATTCGCAGCCGCACGCTGCGACCCTATCAGGCGGCGGAAGAAGTCGACATCCACGCAGTGTTCACGCTGGAGTACCGGCGCGGCCCGGTGTTCTGCGCCGCGTCCTTCGCGGGCGTCGGGCTCGACCGCCCTGCCCCGCAGTAGCGAGTACGGCGGTGATTCATCGGATTTTCCCCCGCGAGGCGAGAGGCAGCACGGGGCGCGCGGGCACGCGCCCCGCCGCGTGGCGATCGCGGCGCGATGTCCGTACACTCGGCGGCCGAGCCATGCCGGTCTGGAACCCCAACGCAATCATCGACATTCGCAGCGAGGCCGACATCGCGGCCATCGAGGCGCTCGGCTTCGACGCCCTGACCCGCGCCAACAGCGTCTACGAGATCCTCGCGATCCAGGCCCAGGAGCGCCCGAGCGACGCCGCCGTCGTGTTCATCCCGACCGCGGACCCCGAGGGCCCGGCGCTCCGCATCACCTACGCCCAGCTCTTCGCCCGCGTGACCCAGGCCGCCAACCTCTTCGCCGAGCTCTCCGGCGACGCGAAGCCGGTCGTCGGCATCCTCCTCCCGTCCCTGCCGCAGGCCCACATCGCCCTCTGGGGCGCGGCCGCTGCGGGGGTCGCGGTGCCGGTGAACTTCCTCCTCGGCGTCGAGCCGCTCGCGGAGCTCTTCACCAGCGCCGGCGTCACCGTGCTCGTCGCCCTCGGGCCGCACCCGGTCGTCGACATCTGGTCGAAGGCGCAGGTCCTCGCGGAGCGCGTGCCGACGATCAAGGCGCTCGTCCAGGTCACGGGCGAGGCCGCCGACGGGGTCGTCGACTTCGATCGCGCCGTCGCGGCCCAGCCCCACGACGCCCTGCGCTCCGCGCGGGAGTTCGCGCGCGACGACGTCGTCGCCTACTTCCACACCGGCGGCACGACCGGGGCGCCCAAGCTGGCGACGCACAGCAACCGCAACCACCTGGCGATGGCCTTCGGCGTCGGCCGGAGCTGGGGCTTCGAGCCCGGCGAGGGCGTGATGAACGGCCTGCCGATCTTCCACGTCGGCGGCGCCCTGTGTGCCGGGCTCGCGCCGCTCGCCTGGGGCGCGTTCATGCTCCTCGTCACCCCGGCGGGGCTGCGCAACCCGGAGGTGATCCGCAACATCTGGCGGCTCACCGAGAAGCACAGGCTCGCGGCGATCGGCGGCGTCCCGACCTCGATCGTCGCCATGCAGCAGGTGCCGCTCGACGGCGCGGACATCTCGTCGGTGCGGATGGCGATCACCGGCGGCTCGCCGACCCCGCCCGGCCCCGCCGAGGCCTTCGAGGCGCGCTTCGGCGTCGGCATCCACCAGGTCTACGGGATGACCGAGACCGCCGGCAACGGCGTGGTCGGGCCGCGACACGCCCCGCGCGTCGCCGGCAGCGCGGGCCTGCGCACGGCCTTCACCGAGCTCCGCACCGTCCGCCTCGGCGCGAACGGGCCGACCGACGAGGACTGCGAGCCCGGCGAGGCCGGGCTGCTGCTCGTGCGCGGCCCGACGACCACGCCGGGCTACACCGATCCGGCGCGCGACGCCGAGGTCCTCCTCGCGGACGGCTGGCTGTCGACCGGCGACCTCGCCCGCATCGACCCGGACGGGCGCGTGTGGGTCAC
>JAGQIT010000964.1 GCA_020431135.1 Myxococcales bacterium
GACCTCAAGCCGAGCAACATCATGTTCAGCGCCGACGGCGGGCGGCGGCGGCCGAAGATCCTCGACTTCGGCATCGCCGCGGACACCTCGCAGATCAGCGACGTGCGCATGACCCGGCCCGGGCAGCTCCTCGGGACGCCGCTCTACATGGCGCCCGAGCAGGCCGACGCCCTCGCCCCGACGCCGCAGATGGACCTCTACGCCCTCGGCAGCGTCCTCTTCCACGCGCTCACCGGCGCCGCCCCCTTCGCCGACGAGGAGCCCTTCGCGATCGTCGCCCGCAAGCGCCGCGATCCGTCGCCGTCGCTAGGGAGCCGACGCGACGATCTGCCGGCCGCGCTCGTCCGCCTCGTCGACCGCTGCCTCGCCCTCGACCCCCTCGAGCGGCCGCAGTCGGCGGCGGCGTTCGAGGCCGAGCTGCGCGGGATCCTGGCGAGCCCCGACGCCCCCTACCGCGAGCGCCGACGCGCTCCGGTCCGCCTCCTCAGCGTCGTAGGCGGCGCCGTCGTCGTCGCGCTCGTCGCCGGCCTCTCGCTCCTCGGCGCCTCTGGCGGATCCCCGGAGGCGACCCCGCCCGCGAGCGACCGAGCCCTTCCCGGCGGCGGCGCGGCGACGATCGAGCTCGCGGGCGACGCCGCGTCGCCGCATACGCAGGCGCAGGCGCAGCAGGTCCAACAGGTCCAGCATGTAGAACCGACGACGCCGGAGCGCCCCGAGGCCGCGGTGGAGCCCGCGCAGGCGGACGACTCGGACGACCCGGGCGACTCGGACAACGCGGACGACCTCGACGACGCCGACGACGTCACGCCGCCGCCGGACCCCGAGTCCGACGCGGCGCCAGCACCCGCGCCCGCGACCGCGACGCCGTCCCCCGTAAAGAGGACGACCACGCCCGCGTCGCCGCGCTGCGAGCTCGTCCGCCGCGCCGCGAACGAGAGCCGCCGCGCCTACAACTGGGCGGACGTCCTCCGGCAGACGGCGAAGTCGAGCTGCTGGAGCGACCATGACGCGCGGACCGAGCTCCGCGTCAAGGCGCACCTCGAGCTCGGCGACTACCGCCAGTGCCTCAAGGAGGGCGACGGCGTCGCCGACCGCAAGGTCAAGGCGATGGTGACGATCTGCGCCCGTCGCATCGGCGCCTGAGGCACCGCGCGGACGCGGGAGTCGTCGACGCTAGCGGCCTGCGCACCGCCTCCGCCACCTTCGCCCTCGCCGCGGGCGCCTTCGTCCCCGTGCAGAAGCTCGGGCTCGCCGACATGGGCCAGCCCGCGCCGGATCACCGCCCCCACGCCCGGCGTGAGGGCGCGTCCGTCATCGCTCATTACGACATGTCTATTAGGACATCATTCACTCTCGGCACACTGACGTGAGAGCGGCCCGCCAGCCCTCCGCGCATTTCCGCGCGCGACCGCCAGCGCCCCCGAGCGTGACCTCAATAACATGTCCCATTGAACACGTCCAAAGGACCCCGTTTTCCTCCGCGGCGCGACGCGCCGCCGCGCTCAGAACGAGACCAGGAGCCCGTAGAGCCCGGCGAGCGAGTAGGTCTGGAGGGCGGCGCGCTCGGCCATCATCGGGTCGGCCGGCGACTCGAGGGTCGCCAGGGTGCGCTCGCCGAAGACCATCCGCGCCTGGAGGACGAGCGAGAGCCAGCGGCGGACGGCGAAGCGGGCGTCGAGGCTCGGCGCGAGGATCGGCGAGAAGCGGCCGACGTCGGGCACGTCCTCCGAGCGCAGCGGCCACGAGCCGCCGATCCCGAGGCCGGCCGACATCGACACCGGGTGGACGATGTCGACGACGATCGCCGGCTCGAAGAGGAAGCGGACCCAGATCGGCGTCTTGTCGGTGCGCCGCGGGTTGTCGCCGATCGACTCGGTGCCGTAGAAGCCCCACTGGCCGATCGTCCCGCCGAGGCGCAGCTCGCCGCTGAGGCGCGCGAGCTTCGGCTTGCGCGGGCGGAAGCGGGCGGCGAGCTGGCCGAGAACGACGAAGTAGGACGGGTCGTCGATCTCCGGCGGCGCGCTCGGGAGGAGCGCGAGCGTCCCGCCCTGGGCGAGGAGGAGGTTGAAGGTCATGATCCGCGCGCGCCTCTCCGGCGCGTCGAGGAGCACCTCGCCGCCGCGGATCGGCGCGAGCTCCTCCTCGTAGACGCGGTCGCCGATCGCCTTGGCGCGCAGCGGCTCGCAGGTCGGGCCGGGCAGCGGGATCTGGACGCGCTCGACCCCGGCGAGCGGGAAGCGGCGCGCCGAGCCGTCGGCGCCGAGGATCTCGAGGTGGCGGATCCGGGCGCCGGGGATGTCCTTGCGCCAGCCGCTGATGTCGGCGTGGACGTAGACCGTGTCGCCCGTGACGTAGGAGCCGAGGGTCTGGCCCACGCGGCTGAGGATGTCGGTCCAGCGCTGGCGCGGATCCTCCTTCTCGAAGCGGACGGTCAGCGGCGGCGCGAGGACGACGGGGTCGCCGGTGTCGACCTCCTCGGGGCAGACGTAGTGGCAGGCGTCGCCGGCCCGCGTCGCCGTGCAGGTGATCCCGGCCTCGAGCTCGGCCCGCGGGCAGCTCGTCTCCGAGTAGACGCACTCCGGCGGCCGCCAGACGAAGGCGATCTGGTGGGCCTTGAGGGTCTGGATCGGCGGCGGCCAGGGGCCGTCCCAGCGGCCGCCGAAGTGGCCGGAGCCCTGCTCGCCGGCGCCGGCGATCGCCACGGCGATCCCCGCCTGGCGCCCGGGCTCGACGCGCGGGACGAGCACCCGCAGGTTGCCGTCGCCGCCGAGCGGTCCGACGCAGGTGTCGACGTCGACCGCGTCATCGACGACGCGGACGCCGAGGCGGCCGCGGTCGCGCTCGCGCAGGCGGCCGCTCGGGAGCACGAAGTCCGCCCACTGGCAGCGCGGCGCCAGCGGCAGGACGACGAGCTTGTTGTCGCCGCCCCCGTCGGCGCGGACGCTGCGGCGCTGCGGCTCGTAGTGGCCGCCGAGGCTGCGGGCGGTGACGACGATCCGCCGCAGGTCGGCCTCGACGCCGATCGTCACGACG
>JAGQIT010000965.1 GCA_020431135.1 Myxococcales bacterium
CCTCGAGGAGCTCCATCACCATGAACACGCGGCTGCGCCGGCCCTCGCCGAAGGTCGCGCAGTCGAGGACCTCGACGATCCCGGGGTGGCCGATCCGCGTGCACAGCAGCGCCTCCTGGCGGAAGCGTGCGACGCTCTCGGGGCTCGTCTGCGCGTCGTTGTGGAGGACCTTGAGGGCGACGCGGCGGCCGAGGAAGCGGTGCGTCGCGGCGTACACGCGGCCCATTCCGCCTTCGCCGACGAGGCCGGTGATCTCGTAGCGGCCGTCGATGAGCGCGCCGATCGCGAGCGCAGGATCCGCGGCGTGGTCGCCCGTCGCCGGTCCGCCGAGGACGCCGCCAAAACGGAAGGGACGCGTCCCCGCGGGCCCGTACGGCGCCGTCCCCCGGATCCCCGCGGCCATCGGCGCCACGGTACCACCGGCGCGCGAGGGGTGCTATACGGCGCGTTCAGCCTATGGGAACCAAGAAAATCGACGCCCTGGCAGAGCTCTTGGAGCGCACCGGCGGCGACGCCGAGCGCCTCGAGGTCGTGCGTCGCACGCAACGCTTCAAGCGCTCGTGGATCGAGCTCGCCGAGGCCCTGGCGAAGGTCCGAAGCTCACAATCGTACACCCGCTGGGGGTACAACGACTTCTACAAGTACTGCTCGGCGGAGCTGACCCTCAAGCGCGTGACCGTCGACAAGCTCGTCCTCTCCTTCCACACGATCCGCTCGCACGCGCCCGAGGTCCTCGAGTGGGACGGGGTCGCCAAGGTGATCCCGAGCTACGAGGCGGTCGACTACTTCAGCCGGGCGGTCGGCGAGGTCGACGGCCGCGGACCGGCCCCGGCCCCGGCGAAGGGCGGCGGCGAGGAGGTCGAGGAGGAGGAGGACTTCGAGGCGGCCAACGACGAGCCCGAGGTCATCCGCGAGGTCCGGGCGGCGGTCTTCGACGAGGGCAAGCCGCTCGCCGAGCTGCGCAAGCGCTTCGACCCGGTCCTCTATCCGCGCCCCAAGGGGGCTGAGAAGCTCGAGCTGATCACCAAGGCGTCGGCCGCCGCCCGCCGCCTCGCTGAGCTCCTCCCGGACATCGACGGCCTCGAGGCCAAGCGCGTCCAGAAGATCGAGGTCGAGCTCGGGGCGCTGCGCCAGGAGCTCGACGCCCTCGCCGCGCCGCTCAAGGAGTCGGTGAAGGCCGAGAAGGCCAAGCAAAAGAAGAAGCCGCCGCGCCTGCGCGTGGCCGCGCCGGTCTAGCGGTCCGGCATTTGTGACGGGCGCGGCGCTCGACGTCGCGCCCGTTCGCGTGCGCTGCTGGAGTGGCCTTCGCCCGGCCGAGGTTGCGGCGATCGAGGCCGACGAAGGCCGGGTCCGCGGCCCATGCGGCGGGTTTTCGTCGTCCGCGGCCGCGCCGGCTATCATCGCTCGCGCCGACGATGCCCCCTGACGAGAGCCAACGCAGCCCGCGGACCCCGGAGCCGACGGTGATCAGCCGGGCCGCGGCGTCGCTGCGCCAGCAGCTCTTCCCGAGCACGCCGCAGGGCAACGTCACCGGCGCCCGGCGGATCTGGCTGATCGCGATGTACACGATCCGCCGCTGGCTGATCGAGGATCGCGGCACGGGCCTCGCGGCGAGCCTCGCCCTCCAGACGATGCTCTCGGTGGTCCCGGTCGTCGGCCTCCTGCTCACGGGGGTCGACCTCCTCGGCAAGGAGCGCGGCAACGAGTTCATCCGCGAGATCGCCTACCTGCTGATCCCGGATCCCGAGCGCTCCGAGCGGATGGCCTCGGCGATCGTCAACCTCGCGCACAACGTCACGGTCGAGCGCCTCGGGGTCGTCGGCTTCTTCACCGCCCTGGTGATCGCGTCGCTCCTCTTCACGACGCTCGAGAAGACCCTCAACGTGATCTGGCGGGTCCACCGGCGGCGCTCGCCGATCGCCCGCTTCACCATGTTCTACACGCTGGCGACCCTCGGGCCGCTGGTGATCTTCTACAGCCTGGCGCAGCCGATCTTCTCGGCGGTCAACCAGATCTCGCTGGCGATCACGCCGATCCTGACGACGAGCGCGGCGATGGTCCTTGTGATCCGCTTCATGCCGGCGACGACCGTCCGCTGGCGCCCGGCGATCGTCGGCGGCCTCCTCACCGCGCTCCTCTTCGAGGTCGGCAAGCGCGGCTTCGCCACCTACATCTCGGTGATCGCCAACTACGAGAGCGTCTACGGCTCGCTGGCGATCCTCCCGGTGTTCACGGTCTGGACCTACGCGTCGTGGCTGATCGTCCTCCTCGGCGGCGAGATCGCCTACGTCGTCCAGCACCTCCCGGTCGTCGCCCACGACGGCTACGTCCACCCGAGCGTGCGCCAGGCGGGGGTCGGCGAGGTCGGCTCGGGGCGCGTCGCGGCCCGCCTGATGCTGGCGATCGCCGACTACTTCGATCACAAGCACACCGGCTCGACGGTGCCGCAGCTCGAGCAGCGCTACCAGATCGGCATCGCCCGGATCTCGAACATCGTCGAGCGCCTGCAGGAGGCCGGCTACCTCCTCGAGACCAACGCCGAGGAGCCCTGCTACATCCCGGCGCGGCCGCTCGATCAGATCCGCGTCCGCGACATCCTCGATCTCTTCGAGGGCGGCGACGTGCCGTCGGTCCGCGAGGGCGACCCGCTGGCGGCGATCTACCACCGCCTCGACGCCCTCA
>JAGQIT010000966.1 GCA_020431135.1 Myxococcales bacterium
CGAGCGCCGTCTTGCCGGTGCCGGAGGGGCCGTAGACGTAGGCCGCGACGCCGTCGCCGGCGCGCGCGGTGGCCATCGCCGCGTCGAGATCGGCGAGCTGGCTCTCGCGGCCGACGAGCTCGTCCGCGTGGAGGTCGGCGGGCGGCGCCTCGCCCTGGGCCGCCGCGCCGCCGCCGACGAGCTTGAGGATCTCAGCCGCGTCGGGGCGGGTCGCCGGGTCGCGGGCGAGGAGGCGGACGCAGAGGTCGTTGAGGTCGTCGGGGATCGAGGGATCGAACTGCTTGGGCGGCTGCGGATCGCGCTTGCGCTTGTCCATCAGCACCTGGATCAGCGACCCGGTGAAGGGGCGGCGCCCGGTCAGCGCCTCGAAGAGCATGACGCCGACGGCGTACCAGTCGCTCGCCGGCGCGCCCTGGCCCTCGACCTGCTCTGGGGCCATGTACGCCGCGGTGCCGGTGAGGCCGTCGCCGCCGCGCTCGCCGCCGAGCTCGGTCGCCAGGCCGAAGTCGAGGATGACGACGCGGCCGTCGGTGGTGACGAGGACGTTCGACGGCTTGAGGTCGCGGTGGAGCTTGCCGGCGGCGTGGATCGCCGCGACCCCGAGGGCGAGCTGGCGCAGCGCCTCGCGCAGGCGCGGGAGGTTGAGCGGCCCGGCGCGCACAGGATCGCGGACCGGCAGGTCGGACTCGGTCGCCGAGTCCATCGACCCGCTCGAGGTGCGCTCCTCGTCGCTGAGCTCCGGGCCGGGCGCGTTGCCAGGGGCGGTGTCGTCGTCGCCGGAGAGGGTCCCGAGGTCCGCCTGCGAGTCGAGCGTCCGGGTGGCGCGCGAGGGCAGCGGCGGCAGCTGCAGGCGCGACGTCGTCACCGACGGCCCCTCAGCGACGCGCAGCGCGGCCAGATCCGTGCTGTGGAGCGTGTCGGAGATGGAGCCCGACGTCTTGGCCGCGCCGGCGTTGGTCTCGCCGGTGTCGGCCTCGCCGGCGTCGGCCTCGTGCGCGCCGCGCTCGGTGTCGACGAGCGCCTCGGGATCGTCGAGGTGGCTCGCCCAGCCGGCGAGCGTCTCGAGGTCGCCGATCTCGCTCTCCGGGCGCACGTAGGTCAGGAAGCTCTCGCCGTTGACCACCTCCATCGTGAAGAAGCAGTGCTCCGGCTCGATGAAGAGCTCGTAGAGGTTGACGAGGTTGGGGTGCGAGATGTCCGCGAGGGTCCGGAACTCGCGCTTGAAGCGGTAGAGCGCGTTGGCCTCGGCGTTCGGCAGCGTCTTCAGGGCGACGATGCGATCGCGCTCGCGATCGTAGGCCTCGAACACCACGCCCATCGCGCCGGCGCCGAGGCGGCGGCGGATCTCGAAGCGATCGATGGCGCGTGTGTCGGAGTCCTTGTCCACGTTCCCTAGAGGGCAGAGGATACGGCTTTTTCCGGGGTCCGACGAGATCCTCGGCCGCACGGGCGCGGAGCGCCGCGAGGCTGCGGAGGTCGTCGGCGCGTGGTCTCGCGCGGCCCTCGTCCCCGGCGGCGTCGCGGGCCACGTCGCCGGCGATGGACGCGAGATCGCCTGTCCTGAGCGCATGACACCCGCGGCGCGCCCGCGGCTTCGGCGGCGCTCGCATGACGGCGTCCGGACGACGTCTAGGCGGCTGCGCGTGCCTTCGCGGATCCCGACCCACCTGTCCTTCGGCGTCACTCGCCCTTGTAGGTCGATGAACCGGCGTCGCCGAAGGGCTGATCGCGCTCGCGCACCGCCTGGCGGAAGCCCACCTCGCGGGCTCGGGCGCTGAAGCCGTAGCCCTCCGGGGTGTGGCGGGTGATGCCGTCGAACACCGTACCGAGGGTCTGCGAGGTGAAGAGGCCCTGCGAGGCGATGCTCTGGTTGATCATCAGCTTCATCATCATGAGCTGGTTCACCGGCAGGCGGGCGATCCGAGCGAGGAGCGCCTCGAAGCGCGCGTCGAGCTCCGCCGCCGGGGCGGAGTCGATCGCCAGGCCCCACTCCTTCGCCTCCTTGCCCGAGAGGCAGTCGCCGGTGAAGAGCAGGCGCTTGGTCTTCTCCATGCCGATCCGATAGACCCACATCGCCGAGGTAGGGCAGCCCCAGACGCGCGCCGGCGGGTAGCCGATCTTGGCGTCGTCGGCGACCACGAGGAGATCGGCGCAGAGCGCCATGTCTGAGCCGCCGCCGACGCAGAAGCCGTGGATCTTGACGAGCACGGGCTTGTCGCTGTGGAAGAGGCTCATGAAGCCGCGGAGGTTGCGGCTCATCATCGCGTAGTCGAGCATCGGGTCCCACGTCCGCCGCGGATCGTGGTTGTCGAGGACGACCTTGGGATCCATCGGCGATCCCTCGGGCAGCGGCGCGTCATCGCCCTCGGCGTAGCCGACCTGGCTCGGGTCGTCCTCGGCGTGGCCGAGGTCGTAGCCGCCGCAGAAGCC
>JAGQIT010000967.1 GCA_020431135.1 Myxococcales bacterium
TGCAGTCGGCGAAGTACTCGCCGCTGACGTCGGCGACGGCCGGGTTGGTGGCGACGTAGCACTGGGTCGCCGCGCCCTGCGGTGTCGACTTGAGGAAGAGCGGCTTGCCGAGCGCGTAGAAGAAGTTCATGACCGGGTGCATGTGGCGCCCGAGGTTGGTGAAGATCACCCCCGGGTGGACCGCGTTCGCCGTCCGCGGCGTCCCCTCGAAGCGCCGCGCGAGCTCCTTGGCGAAGAGCAGGTTGGCGATCTTCGACTGGCCGTAGGAGCGCCACGGGCTGTACGTGCGCTCGAACGCGAGGTCGTCGAATTGGATCCCGCCCTTCGGCGCGGCCATGTGCGCGCCGCTGCTCGTCATCACCACGCGGGCGTCGTCGGCGAGCTGGTCGAGGAGCCCGGTGACGAGCATGAAGTGGCCGATGTGGTTGGTGAAGAACTGGCGCTCGACGCCGAAGAGGAGCTCGCGCTGCGGCAGCGCCATGATCCCGGCGTTGCAGAGGATCGCGTCGATGCGAGCGCCGTCGGCCTTGACCGCGTCGACGCAGGCGCGGATCGTCGCCGGCTCGCCGAGGTCGCAGGCGAAGGGGGTCGCGTTGACGCCGTAGGGCGCGCAGGCGGCCCCCGCCTTGGCGTCGCTGCGGGCGCAGCCGAGGACCCGGGCGCCGCGGAGGGCGAGGACGCGGAGCGTCTCGGCGCCGAGCCCCGAGTTGACGCCCGTGACGAGGATGTTCTTGCCGTGGAGGTCGAGGCCTTCGGTGACGTCTTCGGCGGTCGAGCCGTAGCCGAAGCCGCTCTTACCCTTGGGCTTGAGGAGCGCGACGAGGGACATGGCCGCCTCGTAGCAGGCCCTCGCAAAATAGGACAGCGCGCGGTGGCCTCCGTCCTGGCGGGGCGCTTCATCGCAGCGAGCGCGTTTGACGCGTTTTCAGCGAGCGAGCGTCTCGGGCGGCGCGGGCTGTGTCCCGGTGTCCCGGGACAGGTGTCTCACGGGGGCGCCGCGCCGCGCCCGGGCGTCGTGACTGGAGGTGATGTGATCATTGATCTTTCCAGGCCGCGTTGGGCTCGCATGTCGCTTGCTCTGTTGGCGGGCGTGATGACGAAGAGCCCCTCCACCTCCGCCTCCTCCAACAACGTCCTCGCCCGCCTCCGCGCCGCCCTCGGGGTCGCCGCGGCGCTCTCCTTCGGCCTCGTCGCCGGGGCGTGCGACGTCGACGACGTCGACGACGTCGACGCCCGCGACGGGGTCGCCGCGTTCGAGGCTGACCTCGAGGACATCGACCTCGCCGAGGCTGAGCCGGGCCCGGTCGACGCCTTCCTGGTCGGCTCGTTCACCGCGGACGACGGCCTCGATCAGGCGGCGACCTGCGACCTCAAGGGCGGCGACTGCGGCGATCCGGGCGCCGAGAAGAACACGATCACCAACTGCTACTGCGGCCTCTACGGCGGCAGCCCGCTCTACGTCGGGGTCTCCTGCGCCGGCTACGCGAGCACGGCGACGTGCTGCGCCGAGAAGTGCGGCGAGCTCAAGAACGCGCTCGACGGGCAGGAGTAGACGCGGCGCGGACCTTCGACGAGCGCGCCGCGGCGGGACCCGTGAGGCCGGGTCTCGTCGCGGCGCGGATCGTCGCGGCGCCGGCTACTTCGCCGCCGCGACGGTCGTCTTCGCCTTGTCCCCGGCCTGCTTGGGGAAGGCGCCCCAGCTCACCAGGTCCTTGGGCTCGACCGGCTTCACCGCGCCGAGCTTGCTGAGCGCCGCGAGGTCGATGCGGGCCTTGTCGCCGACGATCGCGACGACGGCCGCCGGCGCGGTGATCTGGCTCGCGTACTCCTGGAGCTGCGCGGTGGTCAGGGCCGCGGCCGCCTTCCACTCGCCCGGGCGGGGGTCGCTCTTCTCGCCGCGGAGGTCCCAGAAGCGGACCCAGTTGGCGATCCACCGCGGGTCGACGCGGCTCGCCCGGTAGCTCTGATCGAGCGCCGTCCTCGCGCTCGCCAGCCGGGTGTCGTCGATCGGCCGGCGGAGCACCTCGAGGTAGGTGTCGAGGGCCTCGACGGTCTTGTCGCCCTGGGTGCCGAGGCGGCCCATGAAGAGCCAGTCGTCGCTCGGCCGCGTGCCCGCGGCGACGAAGCCGCCCGCGTAGTAGGCGAGGCCGCGGGCCTCGCGG
>JAGQIT010000968.1 GCA_020431135.1 Myxococcales bacterium
CATGCCGCGGGCGCAGAGGATCCCGACCGCCGTCGCCGCGTCGGCGCTCCCCTCCGCGCCGAGCCCCTCCGCCTCGAGGCGGCGGAGGCTCGCCTCGCCGCCGATCCGCGCCAGGGCGAAGGTCGTCGCCGCGTCGCTCGGGGTCCAGCGCTCCAGGAGCCGCGCCACGATCGCCTCGGTTCTCGGCGAGCCCTCCGTGAGGAGCCCGAGCGCGGCCAGGGATCCCGGGGCCGCGTCCAGGCGCTCCTCCATCCGCGCCGCGGCCGCGTCGTCGCCGATCCGCGCGAGCGACCACCACGCCCGCGCCGGGACCTCGGCGTCGCTCGCCTCGAGGCCCGCGTCGAGCTCCGCGCTGCGGGCGTCTCGGCGGAGCTCGGCGCTGAGGAGCGGCCGCTCGGACAGCGCCGCGATCACCGGCAGGCCGCCGCCCCAGGTCGGGATCGTCGCTGGCGCGTCCTCCGGAGGCGCCGGCTTGGAGGCGATCGCCGGTCCGCTCGCCGCCGCCGCGGCCCCGTGGCGCTCGACCACGGGCTCCGGCTCCTTCGCGCGCGGACACGCGCCCAGCATCACCATCGCAGCGAGGGCCGCGCCCGCGCGCAGCCCCCTCCCCTTCGCATCGCCGGAGCGCGCCATCGCCCGAGTCTACACGGACATGGGCGCCCCGCCCCGCACCTCGGCTCGAGCTACGAGCTGCGACCGCCGACGGGGCGACGACCCGCTCAAATCACGGAGAACGGCCGCCGCTAGACCGCGGGCTTGCTCGTCCACCACTTGGCGAACTCGCCGAGGTTGATCAGCCCGTCCTCGTCCTCGTCGATCGCGTCGAAGGTCGACTCGATCGCCGCCGGGCTGTCTCTGTGGCCGAGGCGCTCCATCAGGAGGCGGAACTCGGCGAGCTCGATCGTCCCGTTCTCGTCCCTGTCGATCTCGTCGAAGGCGACGCGGACCGCAGGGTTTATCCGCGTCCGCGGCTCGCTCGCCCACCACTCGGCGAACTCGCCGAGCTCGACGAGGCCGTCCTCGCTGGCGTCGATCGTGTCGAAGAAGGCCTCGACCTCCGCCGGCGAGTGGGTGTCGCCGAGGCTCCGCATCAGGCGGCGGAACTCGATCAGATCGATGCTCCCGTTGCCGTCCTTGTCGACCTGCTCGAAGGCCTCGCGGACGTCGTCGTCGATCTCCTGCATGGCAGGAAACGTATCACGACCCGCGCGCCCCCGAAATCGCGGGGACGCGCGCAATTTCGCCGCTCCGCCGGTCAGCCGGGGATCGGCGCCGGGCAGCCGTAGACGACGTCGAGGTCGGCGACCTGCCCGCTCTTCAGGGCCTCGCAGGCCGCCCCGTGGAAGTGGATCGTCTGCGTGTCGGGATCGTAGGTCCAGCCGTCCACCGGGTCGTAGGGGACCCCCTTCGGGTCGTCGTCGAAGAAGACGAAGATGTCGTCCGGGTCGGGCGGGTCGCCCTCGAGCACGAAGTCGCAGGAGGCGACGTTGGCGGCGATCGAGTTGAGCGCCTCCTGCAGCGACTGCGGGTCGCTGGCGTTGTAGGGGACCGCGGTCCCGCCGGCCGCGGCGACCTCCGCGAGCGAGCCGATGACCTTGTCCGAGAAGCCGACCGCGTAGGTCTTCACCGGGATCGCCTGACCGAAGAGGTCGCCGGCCGCCTTCGGGCCGTTGGTCGAGCCCTGGCACTCCGAGTTCTCATTGCCGTCGGTGATGAGGATGACCGCGTTGCCGCGCGCCGGATCCTGGAGCGACGCCTCGCCGACCAGCGCCTGCAGGGTGTTGCCCGTGCTCGTCTCCGGCTTCCCCGAGTTGCACAGGTAGAAGAAGCCCTTGTCGGCGAGGAACCCGGTGATCAGGTTGAGCGCCTTGTCGATGACCGGGACGACGATCTCGCCGGCCGTGCACTCCTTGAGGAGCTCGCACGCCGAGTAGGTGACGAGGCCGAAGCGGATGTCGTCGTTGAACTGCTCGACGAGGGCGAAGATCGCCTCCTTGGCGACCTCCCAGCGGTTCTTGTCGGTGCCCTGGACGTCGCCGTCCATGCTCCCCGAGCGGTCGAGAACGATCATCACGTTGGGCGGCAGCTTGGTCAGGTTGAAGGCCTGGGCCCCGCAGTCTCCGCCGATGACGCAGTCGCCCATGTCGCAGGTCTTGCCGTCGTCGCAGTCCTCGTTGTAGATGCACTCGCCGTCGCCGAGACACTTGCCCGAGAGCTCGCCGCAGTGCTCCCCGGGCGGGCACTCGGCGTCCTCCGAGCAGTCGTCCATCGATCCGCCGCTCGCCGACGCCGACGCGCTGCCGCTGTCGCCGGTGCTCCCGCTCGATCCGCCGCTATCGCTGTCGCTGTCGCTGTCGCCGGAGGTCGCGGTCGCCGAGGCGCTGGTGATCCCTGAGCCGCCGGAGGCGCTGGTGATCCCCGAGCCACCGGTGATCCCCGAGGCGCCGGTGATCCCCGAGGAGGCGCTCTCGCGGCCCTCGTCGTCGCCGGCACAGGCGAGCACGAGGGGCGCCCAGAGGAGCGCAGAAAGGACGGCGCGGGACGAGCGAAATTGAGCCATGAGCCGACGCTAGCGCGGAAGCGCTCGCCCCGGCAACTACCTTTGTAGACCGCCGAGCGGCCCGCCGAGCGCCGACATCGCGCCCTGTGGGACCATCGACCGATGGATGAGTCGCTCTACAGACGCCTCGGGGGCTACGACGCCATCGTCGCCTTCACCACCGATCTCCTCCGCCGCCTCCGCGCAGACGACAAGCTCGGCCGCTTCTGGGCCCACCGCGGCGCCGACGGGATCGCCCGCGAGCACCAGCTCCTCATCGACTACCTCGTCCATGTCACCGGCGGACACATGGTCTACACCGGCCGCGACATGCGCCTCTCACACGCGGGGATGGGGATCGACGCCGAGGACTGGCGTCGCTTCATCGCCCATGTGACGTCGACCGCGGGGGCGCTCGGTGTCGGCGCGCGCGAGGGCGGCGAGGTCCTCGCGTTCCTCGACTCGATCAAGGCCGACATCATGGCCTGAGCGCCGCGGTCACTCCTCTTCGCGACGCGAAACGACGAGGAGCCCAAGGGAGCCGACCTGGCCTCCTTGAGCCCCTCGCTCGCGCGCCAGGCTCGGCGCTTCGGCGCGCGGCTAGCCGCCGAAGAGGCGGCCGAGCTTCATGGCGACGCCCATGTCGCCCTCGATCTTGATCTTGCCGCCCATGAACGCGGTCATCGGATCGAGCTCGCGGCGCAGGAGCTTGCCGAAGTCCTCGCTCGAGACCTTGACCGTGCACTGCGCGTCCTCGTCCTCGTTCGAGACCCGATTCGGCGTCGACTTGCCGTCGATGAAGAGAATGCCGCCGTCGGTGAAGGCGAACTTGATGGTCGCGTCGAGGCCAGAGTCCTCGCCGACCTTCTCGCGCACGGTGTTGGTGAAATCCTCGAGGCTCATACGCTGCTCTCCCTTTCCCTGCTGGGCAAACTGGGGTATCGGCGTGTTGCCTACCATACTCGCGCCGGCGATCACTACTCGGATTCGCCGGCCCTGACCGCGCAGACTCCTGCGCGCACCCACGCCGAGGCTCGCCGATGCACTACCGCTCGATCTTCCGCCCCGATCTCTTCGCCGGCCAGACCCACATCGTCACCGGAGGCGGCAGCGGGATCGGCCGCTGCACCGCGCATGAGCTCGCGGCCCTCGGCGCCCACGCCGTTCTCATCGGCCGCAAGCAGGACAAGCTCGAGCGGACGACCGCCGAGATCGTCGCGGACGGCGGCGCGGCGAGCTGGCACACCTGCGACATCCGCGACGAGGCCCGGGTCAAGGAGACCGTCGCGGCGATCATCGCCGAGCGCGGGCAGATCCACGGCCTCGTCAACAACGCCGGCGGCCAGTTCCCGGCGCCCCTCGCCGCGATCACGCAGAAGGGCTTCGAGACCGTCGTCCGCACCAACCTCGTCGGCGGCTTCCTGATGGCGCGCGAGTGCTACAGCCAGTGCATGGCCGCCAAGGGCGGGGCGATCGTCAACATCGTCGCCGACATGTGGTTCGGCATGCCGGGCATGGGCCACTCGGGCGCCGCCCGGGCGGGGATGGTCAACTTCACCGAGACCGCCGCCCTCGAGTGGGCGGGCAGCGGCATCCGGGTCAACGCCGTCGCCCCGGGGTGGATCGCCTCGTCGGGGATGGACACCTACTCGGGCGCCGTGCGGGCGATGATCCCAAGGCTCAAGGCCGCCGTGCCGCTGGCGCGCATGGGCACCGAGTCCGAGGTCTCGGCGGCGATCTGCTTCCTCCTCAGCGAGGGCGCGGCGTTCATCAGCGGCGCGACCCTGCGGGTCGACGGCGCCGCCCCGCACGCGACCGTCCTCTGGCCGATGAGCGCGCACGATCGCTCGCCGCCCTTCGACGGCTTCCACCGCGCTACCCTCCCCGAGGTCCTCCGCGCCGACGACACCTCCGACGACACCGCCGACTGAGCCATGCCGATCCTCGAGTCTTCGATCGACCCCAACGCCGCGAGCTTCGCGGAGAACCGCGACGCCCAGCTCGCCCTCTTGGGCGAGGTCCGGGCGATCGAGCAGCGCGTCCGCGACAACTCGGCGCGCAAGGCCGAGAAGTTCCAGAAGCGCGGCCAGCTCCTGCCCCGCGAGCGCCTCGCTCGCCTCCTCGACCGCGGCGCCCCCTTCCTCGAGCTGTCGACCCTCGCCGGCTACAAGATGCACGACGACGACGGCAAGAAGGACGTCGCCGGCGGCGGCAACATCGTCGGCATCGGCTTCGTCGGCGGCGTCCGCTGCCTGGTCGGCGCCGCCGACTCGGCGATCAAGGGCGGCGCGGTGTCGCCGATGGGTCTGCGCAAGTCGCTGCGCTCGCAGGAGATCTGCCTGCAGAACCGGCTGCCGGCGATCTCGCTGGCCGAGAGCGCCGGCGCCAACCTGATGTACCAGGCCGAGATCTTCGTCGACGGCGGCCGGGTCTTCGCCAACATGGCCCGCCTCTCCGCGGCCGGGATCCCGCAGATCACCGTGGTCCACGGCTCGTCGACGGCCGGCGGCGCCTACCTCCCGGGGCTCAGCGACTACGTGATCATGGTCCGCGGCAAGGCCAAGGTCTTCCTCGCCGGGCCGCCGCT
>JAGQIT010000969.1 GCA_020431135.1 Myxococcales bacterium
CGCCGGGAAGTCGAGGCCGTCGCTCCCGTCGGCGAGGATCTCGATGTCGCCGTCGCAGCCGTCGACGCGGAGGAGGAGGTCCTGGTCGTTGACGGCGACGTAGATGTCGCGGTGGACGTCGAGGGCGATGCCGTCGGCGCCGAAGAGGAGGTCGTCCTCGACGATCACGTCCGGATCGCCGGGGTCGCCGCTCTTGTCGATCGGGATCCGCACGAGGCGCGGGACCTGGCTGTTGGAGACGATGAGCGAGTGACGGTCGAGGGCGATGCCGTTGGCGCCGATCGGGAAGGGCACCGGCGAGACGTTGATGTCGCCGGCGAGGAGCTCGTCGGCGAACCACAGCTCGGCCTCGTCGTCGCCGGCGGCGATCCGGTAGACGGCGCCGCCGATGCTCTCGGTGACGTAGAGGTTGCCGTGCTTGTCGCGGACGAGGTCGTTGGGGAAGGTGCCGGCGCCCATGGCGGCGACCTTGCTGACGTCACCCTCGGGGCTGACCTTGTAGACGCCGGTGTTGGCGTCGAAGGAGCCGAGGGCGACGTAGACGTTGCCGGGGCCGTCGGTGGTCATGCCGAGGAGGAAGCCGTTGCCCGGGTTGAAGGCGGCGTGGGTGCTGACGTCGCCCTTCGGGTCGATCTTGAGGAGCTCGCCGGTCGGGGCGACGCTGACGTAGACGTTGCCCTTCTTGTCGACGGCGACGCCCTCGGGGTTCTCGCCGAAGTTCGGGTCGAGGTCGAGGATCTGGGTGATCTCGCCGACGCCGTCGGCGAGGGCGGTCGGCATGGTGACGAGGGAGAGGGCCAGGGTCGAGAGGAGGAGGGCTGCGCGCATGGTGAGTTCCTTCGGGGTCGAGGTCGGTCGGCGAAGACGCGATTAGAGTCTCAGACCCGCGTTTATTTGGCGATTGGGGGAATTGTAGGTGGGCCTCGCCGATCCTCTCCTCTGTCGCTCAGTGTGCCCGGAGGTCCGGCGCTTCGGCAGCCTTCGGCGCATGTCCTCGCTTCAAGTCCTTATGGACATGTCTTAATAGTCTTGTTCGCAATCGGCGGTGGATCGGGCCGTCGAGCGCCTCCTGCCGGTGTTGAGGCCGCTACGCGAGGTGCGACGCGGCGCGGCGTTCTCGTCGGCGATGGGGACGACGGCAGGAGAGGTCGCGGGGCCCGTCGCTGCTGCGCGGGCTCGAGCCGGGGGGCCGGGACGCTCGGGCGCCGTCGGGGCCTGCGTTTGCGTCGCCGTCGCAAGGACGCCGACGGGGCACATGCGCGCCGACATGCGTCGCGCGCGGCCGCGCGCTGCTCGGGCAGCCTCCTAGTCGAGGGGAGCGCCGATCGCCCAGCCGCCCGAGCAGCGGACGAGGGGGAGGCGTCCGGTCTGCGTCCGGTCGCTGCGGCGGACCTCGATGTCGAGCCAGTCGCCGTCGCCGGGGAGGAGCTGCACCTCGAGCTCGGCCTCGCTGGCGCTGGCGATCAGCCACTCGGTGAGGAGGTCGTCGAAGGCGACGACCTCAAAGGCGAAGGCGAGCGCGAGGGCCTCGTAGGCGGCGACGGCGGTCTCCTCGTCGCCGCGGCGCTGGGCGGCCGCGAAGGCGTCGATCGAGCCCTTCACGTGATCGATGAGCGTGTCGCGTGGGACCCCGCAGGGGCGGTCGACGATGAACTTGGGGCCGCCGAGGAGCGCGGCGAGGGCCTCGCGTCCGCCGCTGCGGCTGAGGGCGACGACCTCGCCGATCGGCAGCCAGCGCAGGCCCTGGCGCTGGAAGGCGACGGCGACGATGTCCGCGTCGACGACCGCGTCGCCGCGGATCGCCGGCCAGACGACGGCGGCTTGGCGGTCGCCGCGGTTGACCTGCGCGGTGACGGCGATCGTCGCCCCGGGGAAGCGGGCGGCGATCGCCTCGCGCGGGAGCTTGGTCGTGACGGTGGGCTTGGTCGCCTCGGCCGTCGGGGACGCGTCCGGGTCGCGGCCGCGGCAGGCGACGAGGGCGAGGCCGAGGAGCGCGGCCGCAAAGGTTGCGAGGACGACTGAGGAGGCGGAGCGCTGGGGAGCGGGCGTCGGCGTCGTCGGCCGCGGATCGGTGGGCGGAGGCCCGTCGAGGGGCGCGGCCCGCTGCGCTCGCCGGTGCTGCATCGTCGCCTCTCGGCTTAGCAGGGATCCGTGCTCAGGTACACTCGCGCCGTGCAAGCCGAGGCGAGAACACAGGGG
>JAGQIT010000970.1 GCA_020431135.1 Myxococcales bacterium
TGCGGCGCCGAGTCGGTGCCGAGGAAGAAGCGACGATCGCCCGAGGTCGCCGCCGCGACCAGGGCCCTGCGGTGGCGCTCGCGCTTGAGCACCGGCAGGCAGTAGTGGTGCGGCTGGACGCCGCCGACCAGGAGATGGTTGCGGTTGAGCAGGAGGTGGTGGGCGGTGATCGTCGCGCCGACGCGCCCGCCCTCCGCGGCGCTGCCGTAGCCGCGGACGAAGTCGACGCCGTCGGCCGTCGTCACATGCTCCAAGACCACGCGCAGCCGCGAGAAGCGCTCGACAAGCGGCCGCAGCAGGCGATCGATGAACACCGCCTCGCGGTCGAAGATGTCGACCTCGGGGTCGGTGACCTCGCCGTGGATCAGCAGCGGCAGGTCGATCGCCTCCATCGTCGCCAGGGCCGCGGTGATCGCCGGCGTCATCAGGTCGCGGACACCCGCCGCCGAGTTCGTCGTCGCCCCCGCCGGGTAGAGCTTCACCGCATGGACGACGCCGCTCGCCTTCGCCGCCCGCAGCTCCTCCGGGGTCGTCGCCTCGGTGAGGTAGAGGGTCATCAGCGGCGTGAAGTCGGCGCCCCTCGGCAGCGCGGCGAGGATCCGCGCGCGGTAGGCCAGGGCGTCGGCGGTCGTGACCACCGGCGGCCGCAGGTTCGGCATGACGATCGCGCGGGCGAAGCGGCGGGCGCTGTGGCCGACGACCGCGGCGAGGGCCGCCCCGTCGCGGAGGTGGAGGTGCCAGTCGTCAGGGCGGCGGATCGTCAGGCGCTCGGTGCTCTCGGTGCTCTCGGTGTCCACGGCGCGCTCCCTCGGGTCAATTTCGCGTTCACGGCGCCTCAGCGCTCAGGAGGTCCAGAGAACCTGGCTCAGGGGACACACTTGACCGGCTGCGGCTTCACGGCGATCGCGTTCGAGTTGTAGTTCTTCCCGAGGTCGATGAAGACCGCCTCGTCGCCGTCGAGGAGGAGCTTGTAGATGCCGTCGTTGCCGAGGACGTCGCCGCTCGGGACGTAGGCGTGGACGCCGAGGACGTCGACGTCGCGCGGCGAGGCGCCCATCGGCAGCGTCTTGACGATCGTCGACAGGTCGCCCGCGTTGATGATGTGGATCGTCGAGTCGTCCTCGCAGGCGACGACGATCTGGCTGTCGTTCTCGGCGAGCTCGATCCCCCAGGGGTCGTCGCCGACGGCGACCGTGTCCGTGACCGTGAGGGTCGCCGCGTCGACGATCAGCACCTGATCGGTGCCGCGGTCGGTGACGTAGAGGGTCTCGCCGTCGGCGGTGACCCGCAGGTCCCAGAGCGACTTGCCGATCGACGCCGTGTCGATCTTCTTGGCGCCGACGTCGATGCGGAGGATGTCCTTGTCGTACCAGTTGACCATGTAGACGAGGTCGGAGCACGGGTCGACGGTCATCTTGCCGCCGTCCATCGTCCCCGGCAGGTCGATCGTGTCGCTCACCGTGTAGGCGTTGGCGTCGATGACGACGAGCACCTCGGAGTCGCGCGACGACACGTAGGCGACGTCGCCGGCGGTGTTGAAGGCGACGTCGACCGCGTACTCGCCGACGCCCTTGAGGTCGATCGTCTGGCTCACAGTGTCGGTCGCGGTGTCGATGACGACGACGCCGTCGCCGACCGCGCCGACGATCCACACCTCGCTGCCGTCCGGGCGGATCGTCACGTCGTAGGGGTAGTCGCCGCCCGGGAGCACGCTGACGTCGGCGAGGACGTTCTCGGTCATCAGGTCGAAGGCGACGACGCTGTCGGTGAGCGACATGCCGACGTAGCCGGCGTCGAAGAGGTCGCCGCCGGTCGTCGTCGTCGTCATGTCGCCGGTCGTGGTGGTCGTCGTCGTGTCGTCCGTCGTCGTGCCGTCGGTCGTCGTGTCGCCTGTGGTGGTGGTGGTCGTCGTCGTGTCACCGGTCGTGGTGGTCGTCGTCGTCTCGCCCGTGGTGGTGGTCGTCGTCCCGTCGGTCGTCGTCACCGGCGAGGTCGTCTCGCCCGTGGTGGTGGTCGTCGTCCCCGTCGCCGTGTCGGAGTCCGAGCCCGAGGCGCTGGTGGTCGTCGTCGTCCCGCCGGTCGTCGTCGTCGTCGTGTCGCCGCTGCTGCCGCTGCTGCTGCTCGACGCGGTCGCGCTCGTGCCGATCACGTCGTCGCCGCTGCAGCCGGCGGCGAGGAGCACCGCGAGCGCGGCGAACGAGGGGAGCGAACGGGCGACAGGGCGGGGAGAACGGGGCATGGGGCTACCTCAGGCGAAGGTCAAAGACGCAGATCAGGGGGGCGCCAGCGCGCGAACTCGCGCAAGCAGCGCAACGTATCAATGGGCGATCGCGGCGTCAATCGACGCCGCTGGCGAGGCCCGCGACCGGGGGAGCGAGGCCCCATCGCGCGAGCGCGACGCGAGCGGCGAGAGCGGCGAGCGTGGCGACGTCCTCGGCCTGGCGATGCGCCTATGCAAGACCGCGCATCTCTGCAATAAGAGCCCGGAGAGGAGCCAAACAACGAAGATGGACGCAGCGAGCGACGCGTCGGCGCACAGCCGCAACCCCGGGATGCCCCTGGACCTCGCGTGGGTCCGCGCCGTCCAGGCGAACCTCAGCGCGATCGAGCGCAGGGCGGCGACGATCCCCGCCCGCCGCTCGGTGAAGAAGGACTGGCAGGCCGCCTGGCTCCTCCGGGCGATCACCTGCATGGACCTGACCACCCTCGCCGGCGACGACACCCCCGGCCGGGTCCAGCGCCTCTGCGCCAAGGCCCGCAACCCTGTCCGTCAGGACATCCTCGAGGCGCTCGGCGTCACCGACCTCGGGATCACCACCGCCGCGGTCTGCGTCTACCACGCCTACATCGAGACCGCCCGCAGGGCGCTCGAGGGCTCGAAGGTCCCGGTCTGCGCGGTGTCGACGGGCTTCCCCGCCGGCCTCAACCCCTTCCCGCAGAAGCTCGAGGAGATCAAGGCCTCGGTCGCCGCCGGCGCTCAGGAGATCGACATCGTCATCACCCGCGCCCACGCGCTGACCGGCGACTGGCAGGCGCTCTACGACGAGGTCGCCGCCTACCGCGAGGCCTGCGGCGACGCCCACCTCAAGACGATCCTCGCCACCGGCGAGCTCGGCACCCTGCGCAACGTCGGCCGCGCCAGCCTCGTGTGCATGATGGCCGGCGCCGACTTCATCAAGACCTCGACCGGCAAGGAGTCGGTCAACGCGACGTTGCCCGTGAGCCTGGTGATGGTCCGGGCGATCCGCGACTACCGCGAGCGCACCGGCTACGACATCGGCTACAAGCCCGCGGGCGGCATCCGCCACGCCAAGCAGACCCTCGCCTGGCTGGCGCTGATGAAGGACGAGCTCGGCGTGCCCTGGACCCGCGGCGAGCTCTTCCGCTTCGGCGCCTCGTCGCTCCTCGCCGACATCGAGCGCCAGCTCGAGCACCACGTCACCGGCCGCTACTCCGCGGCCTTCCGCCACCCGATGGCCTGACCGAGCGGCCAGCTAGCGCCGCGCCACGGGAGACCCAACGATGACCCGGATTCGCGAGATCTTTGAGACCATGGAGTACGGCCCCGCCCCCGAGAGCCCCGCGCAGGTGAACAAGTGGCTCGAGACCCACGGGCGCAGCTTCGGCCACTACATCGACGGCGCCTGGCGTGAGCCCCACGGCGGCGAGCGCTTCCCGTCGAT
>JAGQIT010000971.1 GCA_020431135.1 Myxococcales bacterium
GCCGCCGCCGAGGCTCACGGAGCCGCCCGCCGACGCCGAGGCGCCCGCGTCACCGGCGGGGGCCTCCGCGGGGGCCTCTGCCGGGGCGGTCGACGCCGGAGCGCCGGCCTCCGCGGGGGCCTCCTCAAGGGCCTTGAGGGTGGCCGCGGGGTAAGGAACCCCGGGGATCCCGGCTTGGGCCTGCTGCGGCATGGCGACGAGGCCTGCGAGCAGGGATGCGCCAAATCCAACACCAATTTTCTTCATCGTGGTCACTCCTCGGGGGGGATCGAAGGTCACGGGGTGCAATCCATGATCACACAAGGATCGGCCGAGCGCGCGCCGGAAGGGCCTTTTGAGACGGTTTTCGCGGCTTTTGCGGCACGGTGGAGGTTGCTTCGCGGGGGGCGTGAGAAGAGCTTCTCGTCGAAACGACGGCCACTTATGGCACACGTCGGGCTGAATTGGAACGAGGCGAGTGCAGCGGGAGAACTCTTGCTGTGTAAGGTGGAATACGAAAACGGTCGCGGTTGAAGGGCCTGCGACCAGGAAACCGGCCTCGATGTTGGGGTTTGCCAGCCTCGCCTTCAGATCGTCAAGTAAGCGGCTCAGTCACGACGTCTGACACCCCGACGGGCCGTCGGGGACCCGCCGTCGGCTGTCGTGGCGCGACCCCATCATGGGGCTCTGTCCCCCCCAGGCGTGCAGGGGTCTGTGCGGGCTCGCACAGACATACGGTGGGGGTTTCTGACGTCTGGCATGGCGCAAAGGGTTCGTGCTAGTGGAGGCGCTATGCGCCGACTCTTCGTCCTGTCTATCCCTACGCTTGCGCTGCTCCTCGCTCCCACGCCCTCCGAGGCCGCCCCCTGGGTGCAGGCCTCGCCGGCGACCTTCAATGACACGCTCCAGGCCTGGTCGACGAAGGTCGAGCTCGCGGACATCGACGGCAACGGCTGGGTCGACATCCTCTTCGCCAACGTCGGCGGCTACCAGGCGGGCACCGAGGACTCGTACTGGTACAACCAGGCCTTCCTTAACATGGACGGGACCTTCGTCGACAAGAGCTTCGAGGTCTTCGGCCCGGACGCGAACGACCCGGACTCGCCGTCGCTCGATACCGGCCGCGTGATCAAGGCCTACGACTTCGACGGCGACGGCAACCTCGACATCTTCGTCGGCACCACCTGGTCGACCACGAGCCGCCTCTACATGGGCGAGGGCGGCGGCGTCTTCACCGAGGTCTCCGAGACCAACCTGCCGCAGACGCTCCACAGCATCGGCGACGCCGAGATCGCTGACGTCGACGGCGACGGCGACTTCGACATCATGATCACCGACTGGGGCGACGCGCCGGTCGGCCAGGTCAACTCGCCCGGCGGCGTCACCCGCCTGTGGCTCAACGACGGCGGCGGCGTCTTCACCGACGTGACCGAGGACGCGATGCCGCAGATCAACGTCAACTGGTCGTGGGAGCTCGAGTTCATCGACGTCGACAACGACTGGGACGTCGACGTGCTGATCTCCTGCCGCTCGTGCGCCGGCGGCGGCTTCCTCTTCGAGAACAACGGCGGCACCTTCGTCAACGCGACCCCGGGCAACCTGCCGCAGAAGGTCGGCAGCGTCGACTACGAGGTCATGGACCTCAACGGCGACGACTACGTCGACGTCGTCACCCTCGGTGACGGCGACGGCGGCGGCGAGGGCTTCCGCAACCGCATCCTCATCAACAACAAGAACGGCGGCTTCACCGACGAGAGCGCGAGCTACTGGCCGCCGCTCGAGAACACGCCGTCGTACGACTACATGGCGGCGTTCCTCGACCCGAACGCCGACCGCAAGCCGGATCTCATCCTCGGCGCCTTCTCCGAGTGGGCCAACCGCCTGATGACGTACTCGGGCGCCAGCTACTCGGGCGACCCGGATCCGTGGCCGGCGACCAACACCGACGGCGTCTACGCGCTCGCGGTCGGCGACCTCAACAACGACACCAAGATCGACGTCGTCGTCGCCCAGGGCGAGAACTACAACAAGAACCGCGTCTTCCTCGGCGACGAGGCCGCGGAGGACACCGCCAAGCCGGTGATCCAAAACCATGTCTTCGAGGGCATGTGGACGATCGGCGAGACGATCAACATCCACGCGCGAATCCACGACAACAAGAGCCCGAACAAGGACCACGACTGGACCGAGGTCGTCTTCGAGTACGCGCTCAACGACGACGACATCGAGGTCAACGCGATGACCGCGCCGCTCTCCTGGTACGGCGAGTACCTGTGGCGCGGCGACTTCCTCGTCCCCGACGCTGACAAGATCAAGTACCGGATCTGCGCTGAGGACGCGGCGCACAACCGCGAGTGCACCCCGGTCCAGGAGACGATGATCGAGGATCCGAACGAGACCGAGTCGGCGACCGACTCGATGACGGACTCGAACACGGACTCGATGACGGACTCGAACACGGACTCGATGACCGCGACGGACTCAAACACCGCGACGGACTCGGCGTCGGCGACGGACTCGGCGTCGGCGACGGACTCGGCGTCGGCGACGGACTCGGCGAGCGCCTCGGCGACGGACTCGGCGAGCGCGAGCGCGAGCGCCTCGGCGACGGAGTCCGACTCGGCGACCGCTTCGGCGAGCGCCTCGGTGACCGACAGCAACACCGACAGCAACACCGACAGCGACTCGGCGACGACGGGCGGCTTCATGCTCGACGACGACGGCTGTGGCTGCAGCGCCACCAACCCGAGCAACGGCGCCCTGACCGGCCTCGGTCTCCTCGCGCTCCTCGGCCTCCGCCGGCGTCGCCGGCAGTAGAGCTCGCCCTACGGGGTAGAAGGGGGCTGGCGGCCTGGGGTCGCCAGCCCTCTCTCTATTTCTGGGCGGAGGTTCTTGGGCGGGTTGAGGCGCGAAAAGTGGCGAAGCTCCCGTAGGTCCTCAATCGATCACACCCCTGCGATCACGCGATGGGAGATCTCGCCCATTGTGGAAGGGGGACCGCTTCGCGCGTTTCCGCGCCGATCTGGCCGACGACGCGGCGGACCCGAGCGTCGCGGGCGTGTTGGAGCCGGAGACCGGGAAGACCTGGGCGTCTCGCGTCCAAGCGCGCACAGGTTCAAGCGCGCGCGGCGGCGTTGCGAGCGGGACGGAGCGCGCTTGTTGCCGTCCACGCCAGCGACGCTGCGGCGGGGCCGAGCGTCGCTGGCTGAACCACGGGGCCGCCGAGGTCACGCCGCCTGGGCGGCGCGGGCGGGGGGCGTCGCGATCGCGTCGGTGGCCGCCGGGGTGCAGACGGCGAGGAGGCGCTCGCACTCCTTTGGGTTGTCGCGGAGCCAGGCGAGCGCGGCCGCGCGGCCCTGGCCGATCCGCGTGTCGCCGCAGGAGTACCAGCTCCCGGCCTTGGTGACCGACCCGGCGGCGAGGGCCCAGTCGAGGAGCTCGGCCTCGCGGTCGATGCCGCGGCCGAAGGCGATCTCGAACTCGGCCTGGGCGAAGGGCGGCGCGCACTTGTTCTTCACGACCTTCACCCGCGCCCGCGCGGCCACCGGGTTGTCGCCGTCGCGGACCGTGGCGATCCGGCGGATGTCGAGGCGGACGCTGGCGAAGTACTTGAGGGCGTTGCCGCCGGTGGTCGTCTCGGGCGAGCCGAAGGTGACGCCGATCTTGTGCCGGAGCTGGTTGATGAAGACGACCGTGGTGTTGGTCTGGTGGGCGATGCCGGCGACCTTGCGCATCGCCTGGCTCATCAGCCGGGCCTGGAGGCCGAGGTGCTGGTCGCCCATCTCGCCCTCGAGCTCGGCGCGGGGGATCAGCGCGGCGACCGAGTCGACGACGATCATGCCGATGCCGCCGGTGCGCGCGAGCGTGTCGACGATGTCGAGGGCCTGCTCGCCGTAGTCGGGCTGGGCGATCAGGAGATCGTCGAGCTCGACGCCGATCGCCGCGGCGTACTTGACGTCGAGGGCGTGCTCGGCGTCGACGAAGGC
>JAGQIT010000067.1:0-3153 GCA_020431135.1 Myxococcales bacterium
GCGGATGGTCGCCGACGCGCTCGCGGCCGACCTCGATGACGTCCGCGAGCTCGCCGACGAGATCTTCCGGCGCACAGAGGGCAATCCCCTCTTCGTCCGCGAGTTCCTGCGGATGATCTACGGCGACAACCTCCTGCGCTACGACGCGGCCGCCGAGCGCTGGACCTGGGACGTCGCCGAGATCCGCGCGGTCCAGTGCCCGGACGACGTCACCGGGCTCCTGCTCGAGCGGATCGAGCGGCTGTCGGAGCGCGCCCGCGAGGTCCTCAAGATCGCCGCCTGCATCGGCATCCGCTTCGGCCTCCACGATCTGATCGCGGTCGCCGACGCGAGCGAGGCGGAGGTCGGGCGGGCGCTCTGGGAGGCGATCGACGGCGGTCTGATGACCGCTGCCGACGCCAACTACCGCCTCCTCCTGCACGGCGGCGAGCGCCTCGCCGACTTCCAGCTCCGCTTCCTCCACGACCGCGTCCGCCAGGCCGTCTACTCGCTGCTCAGCGACGACGAGCTGCCGCCGCTCCACCTCGCGGTCGGCCGTCGCCTCCTCGACAGCCTGCCGAGCCACGACCGCGCCGAGCTCCTCGACGCGGTCGACCACCTCAACCGCGGCCGCGCCGAGCTCCGCGGCGCCGACGAGCTGCTGACGCTGACCCGCCTCAACCTCGAGGCCGGCGACAAGGCGAAGGCGGCGACGGCCTACGCCGCGGCCGTCACCTTCTACCGCGCCGGCGTCTCCCTCGTCGACGACGCGATCTGGCAGCGACACTACCGCCTCGCCTTCGCCCTCCACCTCGGGCTCGCCGAGGCCGAGTACCTCAGCGGCGACGTCGAGGGCTCCGAGGCCGCCTTCGACGTCGCCACCGCGCGGGCGAACAACACCCTCGACGCCCTCACCGTCCGCAGCCGCCGCGCCGTGCTCTACGTCGCCATCGGCCGCTCCGAGCGCGCGATCGAGGTCGGCGTCGACGCGCTGCGCAGCGCCGGGATCGCGGTCCCCGACGACGAGGAGGGGCTTCGGGCGGCGACCGCCGCCGAGAAGGCGCAGCTGCGCGACCGCCTCGCCGGCCGCTCGCTCCGCGCCCTCGTCGACCTCGACGAGGCCCGCGACCCCGAGATCCGCGCGCTGATCAAGGTCATCACCAACCTCCTCGCGCCGACCCAGCTCACCCGCCAGCGCCTCTTCGAGTACCTCTGCATCAAGCAGCTCAACCTGTCCCTTGAGCACGGCCACGCCGCGGCCTCGCCCTTCGGCTACCTCGTCTACTGCTTCTACCTGACGACGACCTCCGGGGCGATCCCCGAGGCCTACGCGCTCGGCGAGGCCGCCCTCGAGATCAACGATCGCCTCGGCGACGACGATCAGATCGCCAGCGTCAACTTCGTCTTCGGCTCGATCCTCCACCACTTCCGGCCGCTGCGCGAGGTCCTCGAGCTCTTCGAGCGCGCCCGCCACTACGGCCTCGAGAGCGGCGACTACATCTTCGTCTCCTACGCGTGCTCGCACGCCGCGATCGCCCAGTTCGGCCTCGGGACGCCGCTCGACGCGATCTCGCCGCTCGTCGACGACTACCTGCGGCTGATGCAGCGCACGCGGGTCGCGTCGTCGACCGCCGCCCTCGTCGTCGTCCGCCAGCTCGTCGCGGCGCTGCGCGGCGACACCGTCAGCCCGACCTCCTTCACCGACGACGCCTACGACGAGGACGCGGCCTTCGCCGCCTACGAGGGCGGCCGCCTGACCTTCGCGACCCTGTGGCTGTCGATCGCCAAGCTCGCGATCTGCTACATCGCCCGCGACTTCGACGGCGCCCGCCGCTGGCTCGCCGAGGCCGACGGCCGCCTCCTCAACTCGTCGTGGTACCTGACGACCGAGCTCGCCTTCTACGCCTGCCTCCTCCTCGCCCGCGAGGTCCGCGAGGCCGCCGGCGACGAGCGGGCGGCGCTGCGCGAGCGCCTCGACGCGCGGCGCGAGCAATACGCGCGCCTCGCCGCCTCGTGCCCGGAGAACTTCGCCTTCAAGCTCGACCTCATCGACGCCGAGATCGCCGCGGCCGACGGCGACACCGACCGCGCCCTCGCCGGCTACGATCGGGCGATCGAGGGCGCCCGCGACCTCGGCTCGCTGGCCATCGACGCCCTCGCGCGCGAGCTCGCCGGGCGCCTCCTCATCGAGCGCGGCCAGCGGATGCTCGCCGCGACCCTCCTCGCCGACGCCGAGTCGATGTACCGGCGCTGGGGCGCCCTCACCAAGGCAGACGCCCTCGTCGCGGAGTTCGGCGCCGCCTTCCGCAGCGCCCTCGTCCGCGCCTCGACGCGCGGCGCCGCCGAGGAGCTCACCCACGCGTCGATCACCGCGACGACGATCGATCCGCGGCTCGACCTGTCGAGCGCGATCAAGGCGGCCGAGGCGTTCTCCGGCGAGATCGACCTCGCCCTCCTGCTCAAGAAGGTGATGCGCGTCCTCGTCGAGCACGCCGGCGCCGAGCGGGGCGTGCTCACGCTCGCGCAGGACGGGCGCCTCGACCTCGCCGCCTCCTACACGAGCGACGAGGGGGTCGTCCTCCACGACCAGCGCCCGCTCGACGGCGCCGTCGCCCCGGCCGCGCTCCTCCGCAACACGCTGCGCACGGGCAGGACGATCCTCAGCGAGGACGTCGACGACAACCCGAGCTTCGCCAGCGATCCCTACGTCGCGGCGACGCGGCCGCTGTCGCTGCTGTCGACGCCGGTCGCCTACCGCGGCCGCCGCCTCGGCGTCCTCTACCTCGAGAACCGCCTGGTCTGGGGCGCCTTCAACCACTACCGCATGGAGATGCTCCGCCTGCTCTGCGCCCAGCTCGCGATCTCGATCGAGAACGCGCGGGTCTTCAGCGAGCTCAGCGAGGCCCGGCGGACCGCCGAGGAGGCGAGCCTCGCCAAGAGCCGCTTCATGCTCAACATGAGCCACGAGCTGCGGACGCCGCTCAACTGGGTCATCGGCATCTCCGAGATGCTCGCCGAGGAGGCCGAGGACGACGGCAACGACGACACCGCCGCCGAGCTGGTGAAGATCACCGACGCCGGCCGCCACCTCCTCGGGATCATCACCAACGTCCTCGACATCACCAAGCTCGAGTCCGGCCGCCTCAGCCTCGACCTCTCGACCTTCGCGCTCGC
>JAGQIT010000067.1:3286-3859 GCA_020431135.1 Myxococcales bacterium
CTCGACAACGCGATCCGCTTCGGCGAGGGCGGCGCGATCACGCTCCGCGCCCGCGAGGTCGACGGCCACGTCCAGATCGCCGTCGGCGATCACGGCATCGGCATGACCGAGGACCAGCGCGCCAAGATCTTCGACGCCTTCAGCCAGGCCGACGACTCGCCGACCCGGCAGTACGGCGGCATGGGCATCGGTCTGGCGATCGTCCACCGCCTCTGCGCGCTGATGGGCGGGTCGATCGACGTCGACAGCGAGCTCGGGGTCGGCTCGACCTTCACCGTCGACGTCCCGCTCGTCGTCGAGGCGTGATGCTGACGTCCTCGCGCGCGCGCGGCCGCGGCCTCCCTTGCCCGGCAGACCGCCCCGCCGCTAGGATCCTGCACCTCGGAAGGAAGCCCCCATGACCGTCTCGACCCACGCCACCGGAATCCACCACGTCTCGATCACCGTCAACGACTTCGACAGGGCCAAGGACTTCTACTCCAAGCTCTTCGGCTACATGGGCGGGCAGGTCGTGATGGAGGCGACCGGCGCGCCGCACAAGCACGAGGACTGCCGGATGGCCCTCTTCGCCCT
>JAGQIT010000972.1 GCA_020431135.1 Myxococcales bacterium
CGCGACCGGCCCACATTTTCGGCCAATTCGGAGCAACAAATTCTGGACAGGGGGTGGTCCCCGGATATACTCCCCATCCCCAACGCGGGGGCGTAGCTCAATTGGTTAGAGTGGCGGCCTGTCACGCCGGAGGTCGCGGGTTCGAGTCCCGTCCACCCCGAACAAAATAGACCACGAAGAGGCCCTGAGAGCGACTCAGGGCCTTTTTCGTGGTTGTCGCCGCGCTCTCGCAGGCTGCGGCGAACGTCCCGCTCGGCCTCGCTTGCTCGCAGTGCGGCCCGGTGCAGCGGCGCTTCGTCCGAACAGGACCGACGATCGCGGCGCGAGCTAGGCGCGGGGAGCCGAGGCGAGGGCCACGAGGTTCGCGCCCCACGGGCAGTCGGCGCCGAAGGCCGACTCTAGCGCGGGATCGAGGCGCTCGAGGCCGTCGAGGACGCGCTCCGTCAGGCGACCGAGGCGGCCGCCGCCGCGGATCCGCGTGCCGTCGCCGGTCGTCGCGGGCGGGCGCGCGTCGCCGCGGCCTCGGAGCCTGCGCAGCGCACCGAGGGCCGGCGTGAGGCCGCGATCGAGGGCGCTGAGGGCCGACGGGAAGAGTACCGAGCCGGCCTGCGGCGCGCTCCACAGCTCGAGGGTGTCGAGGCCGGCGCGGTCGAGGGCCTGCTGCAGCGTCGCGCGGTCGAAGAAGGAGAGATGATCGCCGAGCTCGAGGGGGCGGTAGGAGAGCCCCCAAAGCGGGCGCGCGGCGTCGTCGAAGTTGGGGACCTCCACCACGAGGATGCCGCCGGGCGCGAGATGGCGGCGGATCCACTCGAGGGCGGCGACGGGTCGGCGCAGGTGCTCGAGGACGTGCGTGAGGGTGATCAGGTCGAAGCGGCGGTCGAGGGTCTCGGCGCCCTCGATGTCGACCTGGTGGATCCGATGGCCGGCGGCCCGCGCCTGGGCGGCGGCGGGCGAGCGCTCGATCCCCTCCGTCGCGTAGCCGAGCTCGGCGAGGGCGTCGAGGAGGAGGCCGGTGTTGCAGCCGATGTCGAGGGCCCGCGATCCCGCGTGGGGGTTGCCGATGCGTCCGCGGCTGAGGCGGTCGTAGAGGGCCACGCGGGCGCGTTTGCGGCGGATCCCGGGGCGCTCGCCCTGGCCCGCGCGGGCGTCGGCGTCGGCGTCGGCGTCGCGCTGCGCGCGGGCTGAGTAGTCGGCGCCGAGGTCCTCTGCGCTCGCCCCCGCTGTGGCGAAGGCGAGCCCGCAGCGCTGGCAGCGGACGACGCCGACACCGGCACGTCCGACCGCGTAGATCGGCTCGGCTCGCGCGGCGTCGCGTTCGCAGAGCGGGCAGCGCTGGGTGGCGACGAGGGGCACGCGGCAGAGACTACACGCGTTCTGCGGCGGCGCGTGCCGAGGATCGGGCGTGCGCGAGATCAACCTGCGCCGGAATAGCCGGAATTTCTCGCGGCGACTTCGGAATCGACGGGCGACCGCGCCGTCTGAGGGTCGATGCATCTTCTTCTTACGCAAACTCAGGTCATGAACGTCACCGCCGGCGTGATCGCAGGTCAGTCGCGCGGGTCGCGGGCCCGCTCGGCGATCGCCGCGGGGCTCCTGCTCATCGGCTTCGGCGCGGGCGGCTGCTCCGGCGACGACGCGGCGACCGACAGCGACGCGACGAGCGCGACCTCCGGCGACACCTCGACGGGCACCGACTCGACGTCGACGAGCACGACCGGCGGCGAGACGAGCGGCGACACGACGACGACCGGTGACACGACGGGCGGCGACACGACGGGGGACACGACGACGACCGGCGGCGAGACGACGGGGGACACCACCGGGACGACGACGACGACGACGGGGGACACCACCGGCGGCGCCAGCTTCACGGTCTCCGGGTCGATCACCCGCAGCGCCGACATCAAGTTCACCAAGGGCGCCGACGGGGTCGGCGACCTCAACATCGCCCTCGTCAGCGAGTGCTCGATGAACCCGCCGCCGACGGACCTCTTCGCCCTCGTCGCGGCGGCGGATCTCTCGAGCGCCGACAACTCGATCCCCTACATGGTCGCCGACGTCCCGGTCGGGACCCACTACGTGATCGCCTTCCTCGACGACAACGACAGCGGCGACCTCGACTCGGGCGATCTCGTCGCCTCGGACGGCCTGGGGATCCAGTGCACGGAGGTGATGGTCGTCGACGCGGACGTCGACGGGGCGGACCTCGAGCTGAACTTCGTCTTCCCGTAGGCGGGTCGCTCTCGAGGTCGCGGGAGCGTGAGGTGTAGAGGGGTCGCTCTTCGGGGCGGCCCCTCTTTCGCGAGGTCGCGGGGCGAGTCAGAGCTCCGCGCTACGCCGAGGCGCGCCGCCCCTCGCCCCACCACACGCCGAGCTGGAGGAGCTCGGCCGCGGCGGCCGCGAGGGGGAAGGCGACGAGGCCGAGCTCGGCGATCACCAGGGCGAGGATGATCGAGCGCGCCGCGATCCCGGCGACGTCCCAGGCGACGACGCCGCGGAGCTCGCCGTGGACCAGCCGGCGCTGACGGCCGATCGTGTTGGCGAGGCGCAGGAACGCGTAGGGGAGGCTCCAGAGAACGACGGGGCGGACGCTGCCGGCGAGGTCCCAGCCGAGGAGTCTTTCAAAGAGCTCGACGACGGGGGCCCAGCCGAGGAGGAGGCCGATCACCAGCAACCCCAGGGTCACCGCGCCGCCGCCGAGGAGCGACCAGCGGCGCATCGACGGCGCTCCGCTCCCGTCGCCCGAGTGCGCGCCGCGGGTCGCCGCGGCCATGCGCAGGGCGACGACCGTCACGGCGCCGGTCAGCAGCATCAGCGCCGAGTTGACGAAGAGCCCGGCGTACGAGAGCACCGCCAGCGACCCGGCGATCAGCAGGTGCGAGAAGAGCGAGTCGACGACGCCGAGGTTGCCGTAGAGCAGGGCGTCGAGGAGGAGCCAGAGCGGGCGGCGATCGCCGGGGGCGGTTACGGCGGGTGCGTCGTTCTCGGGCTCGCGGGGCGCGGGCTTCGGCGTGCGGCCGCGTCCTGGCCAGAGCATCGCGGTGCCGACCGCGAGCCCGGCGAGGAGGCCGACGCTCGGTCCGAGGGCGCCGTGATCCCGGAGGAGCAGGGTGCCGGCGATCGTCCCGAGGGCGAGGCCCCAATCGACGCCGAAGCCCCGCAGCTCGCGGCCGCGTCGCTCCGCCAGCGCGCGCAGGTGGCCGGCCCAGGCGGCGAGGAACG
>JAGQIT010000973.1 GCA_020431135.1 Myxococcales bacterium
GCCGACGCGCTCGCTGCCGAGGAAGAAGGTGCGGATGTCCATGTCCGGCTGCGCCGCGATCCGCGTCAGCTTGATCGGCACGCACGGCTCGTTGCCCGGGTAGCGCAGCGTCACCGGGTGGATCTCGTCGACCCCCGCCCCCTGCGTGAGCTTGAAGGCGGCGAAGATGTAGCCGTCGTCGATGTACTCCTGGAGGATCGGCTCCGAGACAGGGTCCTGGTAGTAGCCCTGGTTGCCGAGCCACTCCATGACGACGCCGGCGTTGTCGCCCTGGAGGACGACGACGTCGAAGGCGCCGACGGTCGTCCGCAGGAGGACGTCCGGGGCGTCGCCCGTGGTCCCCCCGGTCGTTCCGGGGTCGCCCGTCCCCTCGCCGCTCGTCCCGCCGGCGCTGTCCGAGCAGCTGTCGCTGCCGCCGCCGGTGTCGTAGCTGTCGTAGCCGCAGGGCTCGGCCTGGCTCATGAAGCCGTAGACCGGCACCGTGCCGTTCAGGAGGTTGATGAAGAGCTGCTGCGAGGCGACCGAGAACTCCGGGACGTCGGTCAGCGGGACGATCCAGCCGAACTTCTCGGCGTCGGTCTCCGGATCGTATTGGATCTGGATGTGCGCCTCGGTGTGCGTCTCCTCGAGAACGAAGAGGATGTTCTCGCCCGTCTGATCGACGGGCATGTTGTTATTCGACTGATCGCAGAAGGTCCCGCCGCAGGCCTCGGCCTCCGCGGGGAGGAGCGCCAAGGGGGCGCCGAGGAGGGCGAGCGCGCAGGTCAGCCCGGGCAGCGCGCGAGCGCGTAGAGATCGACGAGGAAAGCTAAGGGAACGCGACGTCATGCGCCGATCGTATCAGCGTCCCCTGCGGGGCGCGAGGTCCTGACGGGGACCGGCGCCGAGCCGAGAGCGGCCGCGCGAGCGCGCCGAGCTTTGCCGCAGGCCGGCCGCGAAACGCCGTGCTGCGGCGCCTCGCGGCCGGCGGGCCACCCCGCGCGCGGCCGCCTGCGGTACCCTGCCCCGGTGGAGCCGCTGGCGGTCGTCATCCTCACCCTCGACGAGGAGCTCAACCTCCCCAAGGCGCTGGCCTCGGTCGGCGGGCGCGTGCCCGTGCTCGTCGTCGACTCGGGATCGAGCGACCGGACCCAGGCGATCGCCGCGGCGGCGGGCGCCGAGGTCGTCGAGCACCCCTTCGTCGACTACGCGAGCCAGCGCAACTTCGCCCTCGAACTGGCGGCCGAGCGCTTCGAGTGGGTCTTCTTCCTCGACGCCGACGAGGAGCTGAGCCCGGCGCTGTGGGCCGAGCTCGACGCGGCGATCGCCGACCCCGCGCTCGACGGCGCCTATGTCCGCCTCGAGCTGTGGATGCTCGGCAAGCGCCTGACCCACGGCGAGTACAGCGACGCGATGGTCCTCCGGCTGATGCGCCCGCGCCTCGCCCGCTTCCGGCGGTCGAGCAACGAGCGCGTCGACGACCGCGACATGCGGGTGAAGATCCTCGACACCCGCCTGATCCACCGCGACGCCAAGCCGATCGTCGAGTGGTTCAAGAAACACCTCGGCTACGCCCAGCGCGAGGCCAAGCACTACCTCGACGCCGAGGGCGCGGCGAGCCTCGACGGCTTCAATATCCGCACCCGCGCCGGCCGCCGCGTCGGCCTGTGGTGGGCCTACAACCGGATCCCGCTCTTCGTCCGCCCGCTCCTCTTCCACGGCCGCGCGCTCGCCAAGGGGGCCTGGCGCGACGGCCTCCCGGGGCTCCTCTACGCGGGGATGCACGCGCTTTGGTACCCGATGGTGATCGACCTGCTGATCTATGAAGCGAAGCGCGAGGCCAAACGCGAGGCCAAGCGCGAAGCCAAGCAAGAGGGCCGCCGCGGGGCCGCGCCGGAGGTCGACGGCGAGGTCGCCTAGGAGGCTGTCCGAGTATTCGGCGCGTGGCCTCGCGCAGCAGTCGTCGGCCCTCTCGGCTTCGTCTGAACGCCGCTGTACTCGGCGCACCGCAAGTTCTGACGTGGCCGAGAGGGTCGGCGAGGGCAAGCGAGGCGCGCGGCGAATACTCGGACAGCCTCCTAGAGGTCTGCCCGAAGGTTCAGAGCGCAGCCGCGCCGCCGAGGCGCTGCGCGGCGAGCGAGTGGATTCAGTGTGACCACGCGACGCGGGCCTCGCCCCTCGGGCGTGAGAACGAGGAGCGCCGCGCGGGCCGTCTAGCGACCCGCGCGGCTCAGGTATGAAGAAGAGCGGATCTCTTGATTCGCCTACGCCGGCTTGTCCGCCGACAGCTCGATCGTCAGGACGACGTTGTCCTGGATCAGATCGTCGGGCATGCCCGGGTAGCTGATCCCGTAGTCCTTGCGGTTGATGACGAACTCGGCGGAGGTGTCGAGGCGACCGTCGCGGTCGCTCAGCTTCGCCGGGAAGCTGATGTTCTGGGTGACGCCGTGCATCGTCAGGGCGCCGCTGACCGTGTGGGTCGCCCCGTCGTCGCCGGCCTCGGCGACGATCTTCGCCGACTTGAAGGTCGCGGTCGGGTGCCTCTCGACGTCGAAGAAGTCCGAGTCCTTGAGGTGCGCCGTCAGCTTGTCGTCGTCGGCCTTGAGCGAGTCCATCTTCACGGTCACGTCGACGCCGACGATCGCCCCGCCGTCGACGCGGTAGCTCGCGTCGAAGTCCTCGAAGGAGATCGGGTGCTTGGCGGTGATCTTGGCGCCGAGGGCGTGGACGCGGGAGCGCGCGGCGTCGACCGGGACGGCGCGGGCCTCGGCCGCCTTCGCGGCGTCGGCGGGCTCGACCGCGGCGGGCTCGGCCGCCTTGGCCGCGACCTTGCCGGCGCCGACGTCCTCGGTGCAGGCTGTCGCGAGGGACAGAGGGATGAGGAGCGCGGAGAGGGCGGCGATACGCTTGAGCATGGGGGTCTTTCTTCCTCGGAGGTCGGTGATGGGAGCGCGGGCGACGGTCGCGTGCGGTCGAACCGGGCCGTCGACGGCGAGGGGGCGACGCGCCGGGGCGCTCTACGGGCAGGGGATCGGGCGGCTGCGCGGCGACGTCGTGGCGCCTCGGAGGCTCGCTCTTGAGAACATAGGCGCGGCGGCGTCCGCGACAAACGAGCAAATACGCCCCACTTTGTTGCGCGAGCGCACTAATCGCCTGCGCGGCCGCGGCGGGCGGCGTCTGCAGCTACATCAGGATCCCGGGCGGCGATTCCCCGGGGATCGGCGGGATGTCGCGATCGCCGAGGCGCTGGCGGATGTTGGTCTCGATCGTCATCGACAGGGCCGACAGCGGCAGGCCGTTGTAATACATCGTGAAGGGATCCTCGAGGACGCGGCCAACCTCCGAGATCAGGGCGAAGGCGATGCAGACGATGAGGTTGATCGGGATCATCAACCACCCGAGCTCCTCAGCGAGCGAGAGCGGGAAGAGGGCGCCGTAGGCCGTGATCAGGCGCTCGGCGATCAGGCCGTAGGAGCGCGGCATCGGCGTCTTCTTGATCCGCTCGCAGCCGCCCTGGACGTCGAGGAGCGTCGCCAGCGTCCGGTCCATCGACTCGAGGCGGCGCTCGTCGAGGTCGCCAGCGGCGGCCGCCGCCGTCAGCTCGCCGAGCTGGCGGTGGAGGAGCGCGTGGGTCGGGCTCGACTCGCCGCGCAGCGACTCGCGGGTGTCGGCGTCGACGAGGCGGACGACGTGCTCGTCGGCCCAGGGATCCTGGTTGCGCAGGAGGCAGCGCAGGAGGTGGACGTAGGCCGCGTGGCGGCGGACGATCCGCGACGCGAGCTCGCCGGCGCCGAGGTACCACATCGCCTGCGAGGTCAGGTGCCGGCTCGAGTTGACGAGCTGCCCCCAGAGCTTGCGCCCCTCCCACCAGCGGTCGTAGGCCGAGTTCGTCCGGAACGACACGAAGATCCCGAGCGCCGCGCCGATGACCAGCACCGGCGTCGTCGGCAGGAGGATGTGGGCGATGTCG
>JAGQIT010000068.1 GCA_020431135.1 Myxococcales bacterium
CGAGGAGCGCCCCGCCAGCGGCGACGACGGTGAGGAGCGCCGCGTCCATGGCGACGACCGGGCTCAGCCGGAGGAGCAGGTAGGCCGCCGGGAGCAGGGTAAGGGGCCCCGCGAGCAGCGCCTCGAGGGGCCCGCGGTCGCGTTGCGGCTCACCCCTTGGCCGCGCCGCCCCGAGGGCGCGGGCGACCACGGCGACAACCAGGGCCGCGCCGGCGACGCCCGCGAGCGGGATCCCGGCGAGCTCGAGGGCGCCGAAGCGGGACTCCGGCCCCTGGAGGGTCGTGCGCAGGATCTGACCGACGTCCGGCGCGCCCGCGGCGTAGGTCGCCGCCCCGAAGCTGAGCCATAGCGCGGCGTCGGCGAGGGCGAGGAGCCGGATCCGCCGGCGGGTCGGCCCTTCGCCGGCGAAGAGGGCCGCGATCCCGAGGATGTGCCAGCCCAGCGCGATGATCCCGAGCGACTTGCCGAGCGCCAGCAAGAGGCCGCCGCCGAGCGCGGCGCTGGTGACCAGGAGCTGGCGCGGGCGTCCTTGGGCGACGAGCTGGGCGAGGAAGGTGAGGAGGAGCAGGCCGACGATCACCGCGCCGCTCAGGGGATCGAGGACGAGCTCAGCGCGCAGCGTCGTCGTCGTCCCGATCGTGATCCAGCTCCACAGCGCCTCGACGATCCGCGGGGCGTCGCCGCGCAGGAGCTGGCGGAGCGCGCTCGCCAGGAGGAGCGCGGTGAGGGCCGTGCTGCCGGCGGCGAGCTGGAGGGCGCGGGCGCCGTAGCGCGCCGGTTCACGGCGAAGCAGCGGCGCGAGGAGGCGCCCGAGCGCGGCCGCGAGGAGCGGCAGCGCCGGGATCCAGAGGAGCGAGAGCAGCACCTGTTCGCGTTCCATCGCGACGACCTAGCCCTGCGGGACGCGGTGAGGCCTCGCGCCAGCGCGCGTGAGGCTCGGTCGCACTACTACTACAGGACTGGGGGCCCGGGCCAGGCCCACCGCGCCTCCCGCGGGCGAGCGGCCAGGCCTCATCCGCAGACTCGCTGCCGGCGAGCCCGGACCTCCGCGCGATCTTCTAGAGCGGCGGCGCGTCGCTCGGGCCGCGCCGCCAGACGAGCACGAGGCCCGCCGCCACGGCCCCCTGCGCGACCATCAGCGCGACGCCGAGGAGGGCGAGGGCGTGGCCGTCGACGCTCGCCCAGATCCGGGACGCGGCGACCAGCGCGAGGTGGGCGGCGACCAGGGTCAGCTCGAGGCAGAGCAGGGTGATCACCAGCGGCCGGCGCAGGAGCAGGCCGACGAGGCCGGCGAGCAGCAGGAGGCTCGCAAGGTAGAAGGCGTGGGTGACCGGGACCATCGGCGTCGATCGTCGCCCGGGTTGCCTACTACAGGAGCGGGGGCTCGTGCCAGCGTCGGTGTTCGGGCGACCTGGCCCTCGCTCGCGCTCATCGACTGGGTAGCGCGGCGTACCTTGTCGAATCGAGGCGGGCCGACGGCCGAGCGCGCTGGGATCGCAGCAGCGCGCGGCCGCGGGCCGACCTCCCACCCGCACGCGGGCCGCTAGCCGCGCTCGGACTGCGCGCGGTCGACGAGGGTCAGGGCCCCGAGGGCGCCGGCGAAGATCATCAGCGGCAGCGCGAAGGCGAGGGCGAGGCGCTCCCCCTCGGCTGCGGCGGCGAGCTGGCCGAGGCCGCCGAACGCGGCTCCGGGCGCGAGATCGTGGCCGGGGAACGCGAGCTGGCGACCCCAGGTCCCGAGGAGGATCCAGGCGCTCGCCGCGAGCAGCAGCAGGCCGAGGACGAGCTCGAGGCGGCGCCGGCTGGGGCGCTCATCCGGTCGCGGGCGCCCGATCCCTGCGCGCCCGAGCTGCCCGACGAAGCCGAACACCGCGAGGACCACCGCCCCCGCCGTCGCGGCGGCGATCGCCACCCACGGCGCGAGGAGCAGGAGCTCGATCGCCGCGACCGCGGCCAAGGTCACAGCGAGCCAGCGGATCGCCTGCCGCGGCTCGCGGCTGCGCAGGACCATCCCGACGGAGCCGAGGGCGCAGAGCGCGGCGGCGTAGAAGAGGGCGAGGGTCGGCGTCATCGGTCAGCGCCGCCGACGTCGGCGGAGATCGTGGACCATGCAGACCGCGTCGTCGGGGGCGATGAAGTTCGGGCTGTCGCGGAGCACCGGATCGACGGCGGCGCTCTCGGTCGGCACGAAGCCGAGCTTCTGCCCGAAGAAGTCGGCGGCGCCGGTGGTCTGGAGGTAGACCGCCGAGGCGCCGAGGATCCGCGCGCGGCGCAGGACCGTGTCGGCGAGGATCCAGCCGAGCCCCTCGCCGCGGCGCTCCGGGGCGATGGCCAGGTTGAAGAGGAGCGCGTGCTCCCCCTCGGTGAGCAGCGACACCGTCCCGGCGAGGCCGCCCTCGGGATCGCGGATCACCAGCGTGTCGATGTGCGGCGACGGCTCGATCGCCGGCAGGTCGTAGCTCTGGACGAGGTCGTTGACCTGCGGCATGTCCGAAGGCGCCGAGAACATCACGGCGTCGCCGAAGCCGCGCAGGAGGCGGTTGCCGAGGTCGTCGAAGGCGCCGCAGGTGAGGAGGAGAACCGTGTCGCCGGGGACCGCGTGGCTGAGAACCGAGTCGGCGAGCGCCGGGACGTCGGCGAAGGCGTGGGCCTCGGTGCCGCGGCGGCTGATCGCCCGCGCGAGCTCTTGGGGGTCGAGGCGCTGCTCCTCGGGGATCTTGCCCGGCGCGAAGAGGGGCCCGACGTACACCTGCGAGGCCGCGCGGAAGCTGTCGGCGTAGGCCGCCTGGAAGACCGCCCGCCGCGAGGTCGCGCTCCGCGGCTCGAAGCAGACGTGGAGCGCGTTGTTGCGGTAGCGCCGGCGGATCGCCGCGACCGTCAGGCGGACGGCGGTCGGGTGGTGGGCGAAGTCGGTGATCACGCGGACGCCAGCGGCGAGGCCGAGGAGCTCCTGGCGGCGCTTGACCCCGCGGAAGCGGCGGGCGCCGTCGCGCAGCGCCTCGGCGTCGATCCCCTCGCGCCGGCAGATCGCCACCGCGGCGATCAGGTTGCTGAGGTTGTAGTCGCCGACCAGCGTCGTCGAGAAGATCCCGAGGCTCTCCCCCTCCTCGAAGATCTCGACGTCGGTGCGGCCGGTGCCGCGGCGGACGCGGACGCGGCCGACGTAGGTGGCGCTGCGATCCTCCTCGTCATCGCGATCGGGGGCGAGGCGGTAGGTGTTGACCCGGCAGCGGGCGGAGCGCTCGGCGATCGCCATCGCGTTGACGTCGTCGGCCGCGACCACGAGATCGCCCTCGGGCGGGATCAGGGCGACGAAGCGCTCGAAGGCGGCGACGACCGCCTCGAGGTCGGCGAAGATGTCGGCGTGGTCGAACTCGACGCTGGTGAGGATCGCCCGCGTCGGCCGGTAGTGGAGGAACTTCGAGCCCTTGTCGAAGTAGGCCGTGTCGTACTCGTCGCCCTCGACGACGAAGGCCTCGCCGCCGCCGAGCTGGGCGCCGCGGCCGATGTTCAGGGGGACGCCGCCGATGAGGAAGCTCGGATCGGCGCCGGCGCTGTGGAGCAGCCACGACACCAGCGACGAGGTCGTCGTCTTGCCGTGGGTGCCGGCGACCACGAGCGAGCGCCGGTCCTTGAGGAGGAGGTCGGCGAGGAGCGAGGGGAAGCTCTCGAGCCGGATGCCGCGCTCGGCCGCCGCGGCCGCCTCGACGTGGTCCTTGCTGCAGATGTTGCCGACGACGACGCGCTCGGGCCCCCAGTCGAGGTTCTCCGGGCGGTAGCCGCGAAAGACCGGGATCCCGGCCTCCTCGAGCTGGGTCGACATCGGCGGGTAGAGTGCGGTGTCCGAGCCGCGGACGTCGTGACCTGCCTGTTTGAGCAGGCCTGCGAGGGCGCCCATCCCGGTGCCGCCGACCCCGATGAAGTGGATCTTCAAGGCGCGCAAGGATGGACCCTCGCAACGAAGGGGTCAAGGCGACGGGCCGCTTGCGGCAGCGCCCCGTGTGCTCACGCGTGCCCGGCGAAACACAGCGTTCAGCGTCGCTTCGGCGATCGGCGAGGCGTCCGCGCCTCGGGCCGCGGCGCACGGGTGATCGGCGGCCGCGGTCGGCCGGAGCAGAACGCCGTTGTCGGGGGCTCCATGGCGATGGAGGCGGTGTGCCGACATCGGCAGCCGGACCGCCTCGAGCGGGGCCGCGATGAAATGCCTGTGATCTGCGTGATAATATGGCGCGTAGACCTCCTCGCGGGGCGCCCACATTTGTGGTGTAGAGCCTGCATAAATGGCGCCTGAGAGCGACGAAACACCTGGTCGGGGTGATGAAAAACCCGTGACTTCACTTACGGATTGCTGTTTGAGAATCCGCGGGGCCGGGGGGGCAAAGCTGCTACTCGAGATCTATGGAGATGACCGCGATGCCGGGCGAGAACCGCCGCCGTTCTGCGCGCTTCCCGATCCGAGTGGAGCTCAAGCTCCTCGCGCCGGATCAGCACATGCTCCTCCTCTCGCACACGATGGATCTCTCGGTGCACGGCGCCCTCGTCCGCGCCAACCGCGAGCTGCCGATCGGCGCGCGGGTGCGGGTGTCGATCTTCCGCGAGCTCCCGCAGGAGCCGCTCCTGCTCAACGCCGAGGTCGTCCGGATCGCCGACGGCGACGGCGAGCGCCTGCCGGGCGTCGGTCTCCACTTCTTCGACACGTCGAGGGAGACCGAGCATCTCCTCCGCGAGCTGATCCTCGACTACGGGTCGGCCGAGCTGGAGGAGTTCGACGCGCCGGTGTAGATTCCCCGGCCCATGCTCGACCTGAAGGCCCAGCTCGCAGCCGCGGGCCTGGTCTCCGACGAGGAGATCAAGGCGGCGGAGGCCCGCGAGCGCAACAAGGCAAAGTCCAAGGGGAAGCGCCGCTCGAAGCGCAAGGCGCCCGGCAAGGCGAAGGCCGGGCTCGATCGCGGCGCCCTCGAGGCCGCCGGCAAGGGCGAGCGCTACACGATGGTCCGCCAGGCGGTGAAGGCCCAGCGCCTCGACAGCAGCGGCCCGATCCCCGCCGCCGACGCGGTGCCCTTCCACTTCGCGGGGGACGGCGGGGTCGTCGGCCGGGTCTTCGTCAGCCCGCCGGCGCAGCGCCGCCTCGAGGAGGGGAGCGCGGCGATCCTCGCCTTCATCTCCGACCACGGGCTCGCGCACGCGGTGGTCCCGGCGGCCCTCGCCCGCGAGGTCGCGGCCGTCATCCCCGAGTGGCTCCGGCTCCTGCGGGGCGTCACCGACGCGACAGACGCAGACGAGGCGACCGACGCGTCGCCCGCGGACGGAGAAGGCGAGGCCGCGGGCGCCTGAGCAGCGCGGCCGCGTCGGTGACTTTCCCCGCTTCGGGTCCGGCGCCTTTTTTCGTCGGACCCTGTTCAGCCGCCAGGGACTGTGATACTTAGCCAGCCCGCCGCGTCCCACGGGCGTCGGTGAACCCTACGGCGACTATAGCTCAGTCGGTTAGAGCGCTCGGTTGTGGTCCGAGAGGTCATGGGTTCGAATCCCATTAGTCGCCCACCATCCCCCGCTTGGCGCCCCGCCTGCGGGGTTTTTCTTTTTTGGCGCGGCGGCGCTGCGGCGGGCGAAATCGGCGGCGGCGCGCAGCGACGACGGGTGGCCCGGACGCGTCGGCGGCGGCGGGCGCACGACGGCGACAAGCGTGCTAGATCCTCGTCTCCACCGTGAGCGCGCGCGCGTCAGCCCCGACCCTGCTCGTCACCGCTGCGGTGAGCGCGGGGATCGCCCAGATCGTCGCTGGGATCATCCTCGCGTCGGTCGCTGAGGCGAGCCTCGTGGTCGTCGCCGCCGAGAGCTCGACGCCCTACATCCTCGGCGTCTCGGGGGTCATGGCGACGTGGCTCGCGGCCTACATGCTCCGCGAGCGCGTCGGCCTCGCCGTCGGCCTCGCCCTCCTCGGCACTGGCCTCGCCCTCGGCCTCGCGTCGCTCTTCGGCGACGCCCTCGGCGTCATCTACTACGGCGAGCTGATCCTCCACCACTTCCTCGCGCTCCTCGGCGCGGCGATCGTCGCCCTCGTCGGCCACGGGCTCCTCCGCGATCCGGAGTACGGGCGCCTGCGCGGCGGGCCGCTGCTCCTCGCGTCGCTCGGCGCCCTCCTGCTCCTCGGCCAGCACGTCGCCGCGATCCCGGCGCTGGGGATCGACGCGACGCTCCCCGGGCTCCTCGGGATCGTCACCCTCGTCGCGGCGATCCTCGCCGCCTTCGTCGTCGCCTGGCCGCGCCTCGAATGGCTCGAGCGCGGGCTCGTCGCGGTCGTCCTCGCGCCGCTCGCCGTCCGCCTCGGCCTCGGCGGCGAGCCCGGGCTCCTCGGCGCCGCGCCCGGGGTGTCGGCGGCGCTGCCGATGGTCACGGCGCTGACGATCACCAGCGTCTACGCCTTCTTCGTCCTCCGCCCGCGGGTCGATCCCTTCGCGCGGATCCTCTCGCTCATCACCGGCCTCCTCGTCAGCTACAGGCTCCACAGCCTCTACTACGCGCCGAGCTTCGAGGCCCGCGAGGAGCGCTTCGGCGGCCTCGTCCGCTCGATCGTCGGCTTCGATCTGCCGTACCCGAGCTTCGTCGCCGACTGGAAGGTGGCGACCGCGACGGTCGGGATCTTCGCCCTCGTCGCGGCGATCACCGCGGCCGCCCTCGACCCGCTCCGGCGCTCGCGGGCCGCCGCCCTCGCGCTCGTCTTCATCGCCGGCTTCGGCCTCACGAGCCCGCAGCTCGTGCTCATGCACGCGGCGGGCGTCCTCGCCCTGATCGCGGCCCTCGCCGACGCGCCGATCGAGGTCGTCGAGCCCGTGCTCGCGCCGC
>JAGQIT010000069.1 GCA_020431135.1 Myxococcales bacterium
CCCGCACACCTTCAACCCGGATCGCTGGGTCAACCACGACCGCAAGCTCAGCCCGCTCGAGACGGCGCAGTTCGGCGGCGGCCCGCACTTCTGCCTCGGCTACCACATGGCCTGGGTCGAGTCGGTCATGTTCATCACCCAGCTCGCGCGCAGCCTCGCGGCGCAGGGGCGGCGGCTCGTGCTCCCGCACTTCCCCGCGGAGTCGTCGTTCCCGCTGACCCGTCCCGTGCGCGACGACACCTTGGCGCGGATCGTCCCGCACGACCCGGCCTGATCGCCGCGCCGCGCCGACGCGCGAGGCCGTCCCTGTCCGGCCTCGCGCCGCCTTGCTAGGCTCGTCGGCGTGACCCGTGAGCCACGAGGGAAGAGCGCGACCGCGGAGGCCGCGGAGACCGAGGAGGAGCGCCGCGGGCTCCGGCCGCTCCAGCTCGTCTGCCTCCTCGGCGCCTTCGCCTCGACGATGATCGCCCTCCTCGCGTTCGACGAGCCGTGGCTCGAGCTCATCGTCGTCGCCATGGGCTTCGTCGTCGTCCTCGTCCTCGACGCGATCTGGCGCGGGCTGACGACCGGCAAGCTCCCCTACCGCCAGCAGCTGATCGACGGCGCGCGCGAGCCGAAGCTCTTCGCGGTGATGCTGCTCTTCTACGTCTTCATGGCCGGCTCGATGGTCTACTTCTCCGTCGACCTGTGGACCTCGGAGCTCTAGGAGCGGCGCCGCGCCGCGTCTCCTCGAGTGGACAAAGACCCGCCGACGGCCCGCTGCGGGCCCGTGCTATCGTCCACCTGTGCGTTCGGTCAGCGTCTGGATCCCCTCGCTCGCAGGGCTGATGCTGACCTCCGGCTGCGGCGATCGGGTCCGCGGCGACGGCTTCGTCATCGCGGGCGCCCCGGCCGAGAGCTTCATCCGCGGGGTCCCCTGCGGCGACGTCAACGGCGACGGCTTCGACGACGTCCTCGTCTCCGCCTCGCCGAGCAGCCGCGGCGGGTACCTGATCTTCGGCAAGGACGACGAGGCGCCCGTCGACCTCGCGGCGGTCGCCGAGGAGGGCGCGGGCGGCCGCGTGATCGAGCCAGGGCTGCCGGACGCGAGTTCGTTCAGCGTCGCGGCGCTCGGCGACCTGAACGGCGACGGCTTCGTCGACCTCGCAATGACGAGCAATACGGACGAGACAGGCGTCATCCACGTCGTCTACGGCGGGCCGGCGCTGGCGAACCCCGTGCGTCCCGCCGAGCTCGCGTCGGGCGCGGGCGGCTTCACCCTCGAGGCCCCGCTTGACGAGCCGCACGCGTCGCCGCACGTCCACGGCGTCGGCGACGTCAACGGCGACGGCTTCGCCGACGTCGCCCTCGGGTTCTACAGTTACGGGGCGCCGCGCTCCTATCACTACGTCGTCTTCGGCGGCCCCGCGCCGCTCGAGCCGACGTGGGCCGCCCTCGACGCGGGCGTCGGCGGGTTTCGAATCGGCGTCGGCGCGGCCGTTCGCCTCGGCGACATCAACGGCGACGGCTTCGACGACGTCGCCACGTACGACACCGGGAGCTACTGCGGCGGCGCCGGCGTCGACATCACCCTCGGCGGCCCTGCGCCCGCGCTCGCGCCCTATGCCGAGCGCGGCTCCGTTCGCTTCGACACCTGCGCCCGCCCGAGCCCCGATCCAGCGGGCGACATCAACGGCGACGGCCTCGCGGACCTCGTCTTCGCCGAGTACGACGGCAGCCGCGCGTACGTCCTCTTCGGCTCCGAGGCGCTGGGCAGGGAGCCGCTGTACCTGCGCTACCCCGGGCAAGGGCTCGGCGACCGCGGCTTCGTCATCGAGATCGGCGAGCCCGCGCAGGGGCCGAATGATCTGCTCTACTCCCCGCTTCCGATCGTCGCAGCCGGCGATCGCGACGGCGACGGCTGCGACGACCTCTATCTGAGGAGCTTGTACGGCGCGGAGGGGAGCTGGCTCGTCTTCGGCAAGGCCGACACGGCGCCCCTGGTGCTCGCGGACGCGGGCCTCCGCCTCGACGAGCTTCACCTCGGCGCGCATCTCGACGCCGGCTCGATCTCCGGGGTCGGGGCGATCCGCGGCCGCGGCCCGGACGACCTCGTGATCTCAGCGCCGGGCGCCGATCGCCTGCGAGCCGAGAACTCCGGGAGGGTCTTCGTGCTCTTCGATCCGCCCGACCTCGACGGCGCGGACTAGGACGCTACGCCGAGCCACCCTCCGACGCCTCGCCGCGGGCGGTGAACTCCTCGAGCACCACGTCGACGGGATCGACGTCGCGGACGTGGTTGACGTGGAAGTCGAGCGTCGGCGTCCGCCAGGTGAAGCCCGAAAACAGGCGGGCGGCGACCTGCCGCCACACGGCCTGCGCCGCGTGTCGGCCGAGGCAGTGGAACTCATGGCGTGTCGCCGGCGCCCAGCCGAAGGTCATCACCTTCTCGCCGAGGCTCGGGTCGTCGAGGAAGCGCTGCGGCGCGAAGCGATCGGCGTCGGCGAAGACGGTCGGATCGCGGTGGATCATCGGCATCAGCGCGACCAGGAGGTCGCCGCGGTGGATGCGAAAGCGGCCCGCCGCGCTCGGGAGGATGAAGTCGCGGACCGCCTGGCGATGGAGGAAGCGGGGCTGCGGGAAGAGGCGCAGCGACTCGAGGAGAACGGCGTCGAGGAGGGGCCGCTCCCCGTCGTCCTCCCAGGTCCACCCCGACAGCTCGCCGCGCAGGCGCTCGCCGAGCGCCGGATCGGCGGCGACGCGGAGCAGCCCCGGGGTCGCGAAGCGGCTGATCCCGCCGCCGATATTGAAGGCGCAGAGGAAGACGAGCTGGTGGAGGAGCTCGTCGCCGTCGACGCCGTGCTCGCGCCCGAGCGCGCGGAGACGACCGAGGTGCGGCGAGCTGCGGGCGACGTCGACGAGGCGACCGGCGGCGCGCACCGCCTCCTCGGGGAGGCGCGGCAGCGTGAACCGAGCGATCAGGTTGGCGACGTAGGAGTCGGTCACCAGCGTCGTGATGTTGTCCTGCCAGGCGCGCACGTCGGCGTCGTCGGGCGCGACGTCGAGGATCCAGCGGAAGGCGAAGCGCGAGAGAACCCGCTGCACCTCCGCGTCGAGGGCGACGCTCCCGCTGGCGAGCCAGTCGGCGACGCCGCCCTCGACGGCCGCCTCGAGGGACGGGCGCCAGGCCTCGCGGCGCTCGCCGAGGACCGCCGCGGCGAAGGCACGCGAGCGCCGGTGGACGGCGCCGTGGCTGATCAGGGCGGCCGCAGACCCGCCCGTGAGCTCCTCGGGCGTCGCGATCGGACCGAAGCGCGGGTAGGGCTCGCGCTCGAGCAGCTCCTCGCCCGCCGTGATGAAGAAGCTCCCCGAGACATGATCGGTGAGGATCACGCTGCGCAGGCCGGGGTGGGCCCGAAAGACCGGCGCCCCGCCGGCCGCGGTCCGCCTGTCGCGGACGTAGTCCTCGACGGCCGTGAGGAACGGCTTCATCTGCAGCAGCGGCTGCGGCGAGAGCCGCGAGTACCAGCGGCCCTTGACCTCCACGGGCTCGCCGTCGTCCGTCGTGTCTGCCTCATCCACCATGGCTGAATCCTATCGCGGCGGCGCCCGCCCGCGGGCCCGACACGGATCGTCCGCCGCCCGAGCGCGAGCGCGCCGCGAGCCCGACCGCACGCAAGCGCGCCGCGCCTCGCCAAGAACCGACGTTCACACCGGCGCGTTCGCGTCGACGCGAGAGGGAGCCGCGCATCCTCGCACAGCGCAATCGTCGAAATGATGACACCCCAAAGAGTGTCGACATTCGCCGCAGCGCAAGCCGCGTGCGCCGTATCGAGCGCTCAGGGAGGTGTCAGGCCGCGAAGTCCCAGAGCCGCCGGTGCAGCGCCTCGAGGTCGCGCGGGCGCGAGGCCTCGGGGAAGCGGCGCAGGAGCGGGGCGACGTCGCAGTAGCGGTGGAGGAGGACGTGGCCGGTCAGGCGCCGCGCGAGCTCGGGCGTCAGCGCGGCGTCGGCGTAGCCGTAGGCGCGGAGGAAGGTCGACGCGGCCGTCGGCAGCAGCGGCGCCAGGAAGCCGCCGACGCTGGCGAACTCGACCTCCGCGGCGCCGACCTGGACGTCGCCGAAGTCGAGGAGCCCGACGACGCGGCCGTCGCCGTCGACGTGGACGTGATCGAGGTGGAGGTCGTTGTGCAGGAGAACCTGGCGACTTGGCCAGGTGTCGATCGGCGGGAGGCCGGCGACGAAGGCGGCGATCGCCGCGACCCAGGCCTCGTCGAGGCCGCGGTCGCGGTGCTTTTGCAGCGCCGCCGCCCGCCGCTCGCCGAGGTAGGCCGGCCAGTCGAGGACGAGGCGCGACGGGCAGCCGGCGAGCGAGACGTCGTGGATCGCGGCGGCGAGCGCCCCGAGCTCGGCGACGAGGCGCTCGCGCCCGGCGGCGTCGAGCTGCGGCCACAGCTCCCACGCCGGCCGCCCTGGGACCCGGGCGAGCACCGCGTAGCGCCAGCCCTCGAGCTCGCCCGCGACGCGCAGCTCAGGGATCGCCACCGGCAGGCGACCGCCGACCCACTCGAGCGCCTCGCGCTCCAGCTCCCAATAGGCGACGTAGGGCGGCGCGTAGAGCTTGATCGCCGCGTCGTCGCCGAGGAACACGGGGTTGAAGCCGAGGGTCGCCCGGCGCAGCGGCCCGCGGACGCCGTGACGCTCCGCGAGCGCAGCGGCCCCCTCGGCGATCTCCGGCGCGCCGCGACCGGCGATGTAGGCTGGGGTGTCGGTGAATTGTGGGAGCATCGGGCCTCGTCGCGCGGCGTCGCTGCGCCGCGCGAGCGCCCCGCGATCGTCGGCTACGCGTTGGGGTTTATCAGGCGGCCGAGGAAGAGCACGGCGCCGGTCTGACGGTCGCGGATCGCGAAGTAGAAGGGGTGGTCGGCGACGAAGCGCGCCGGCCTGCCGACCGCCGCCGAGCGGGTCATGACGACGGCGGTCGCGGCCGCGGCCTCGGTGCCCTCCTCGTTGACCTCGACGAAGGCCTTGTGGATGACCTGCGAGATCATCAGGGCGCCGCCGCGGCTGATCCCCGAGAAGTCGGCGGCGCCGGTGAAGGCGTCGACGATCCCGAGCTTCTGCAGGTAGTCGTTGAGGGTGAAGGAGCTCTCGATCTTGAAGCGCGGGAGCTCGACCTCGACCTCGCGCGGGCGCATCGCCTGGAGGTAGGGGGCGATGCCGTCGGCGGCGAGCGCCCCCTCGAGCGCCGTGATCCCGCCCTTCGCCCGCGGCAGGACGATGACCATGCTCAGGCGCCCGCCCTCGTAGGGCAGCTCGATCGCCTGGGCGTCGGCGGTCTCGCTGTAGGCGATCTTCGCCTTCTGCGCCATCATCGGCGCGCGGATGACCTTGTCGCCGACGTGGAAGTCGGCCTCCTTGGTCTTCGCCGGGTCGAACTGCGACTCCCAGCGGCCCTTGAAGTAGATCGCGTTGGTGAGGACGAGGATCGTGCTGCCGTCGATCACGCCGGCGGGGATGAGCTCGGGGATCTTGTCGGCGGTCCTCTCCGCGACCCAGGCGTTGATGGTCTCGCGCGAGCCCTCCGGGTCGCCGCCGAAGTTGAGGGCCTCGAGCGCCGCCCCGTAGTACGAGCGCGTGAGCTGGAGAAACGCGCCCTCGAAGGGCTCGCCGCCGCGCCCCCACAGGCGGTTGGCGATCGCCAGGAGCTGGTCGCCGCTGGCCGCGTCCTCGAGCTCCTCCTGGAGGGCGGCCATCGACCCGTGGACCTGCTCCGCGGAGCCCTCGAGCTTGAGGGCGCCGGCCATCTGCGTCGCCGTCTGCCCGGCCGCGCCGCCGTAGGTCATGGCCAGGGCGACGCGGACGCTCAGCGGCGACATGAAGAGGTTGCCGGCCTCGCCGCGGACCTGGTCATAGAGCGCGTCGCCGAAGGCGTTGCCGCCCTCCGCCGCGGCCTTCGCCGCGCTGCGATCGGCGTCGGTGATCGCGTAGTCGACGTCGTTGACGGCGGCAGGCGTCGGCGTCGGCGTCTCGGCCGGGGTCTCCGGCGCCGGCGTGCTCGGGGGCTCGCCGCCGCCTGCGCTCGGCTGGCAACCAGCGAGGAGCGCGAGGAGGGAGGCCCCGGAGGCGAGGCGCAGGAGGCGGTGGACGACGGGGCGCGGGCGATCCATGGGGGGATCTATATCACCATCGCCGCCCGGACGATCGCGCTCCGGACCGCAGACCCCGAGGCCCTGCTATACCCACGTCGTGTCCGCGCCCGCGCCCGCGCCCGCGATCGAGACGGTCGATGATCACCTGGTCTATCGCGCGCTCGAGCGCGGCGGCGACGTCCTCCTGCTGATCACGAGCCCGTTTTGCGGCGCCTGCAAGGCGACGCGCCGGGCGATCGCCGGGCTGCCCGCGGGGGTCGTCGACCGGATCCTCGACGCCGACGCGGGCGCGAGCCCGGGGCTCGTCGCCGACCTCGAGGTCTTTCATCTCCCCGCCCTCTTCCTCTTCCGCGACGGCGCCTTTCACCGGCCCATCGAGGCGCCGCCGCAGATCGCCGCCCTCGTCGCGGCGATCGAGAACGCCAAGGCTGCGCCCGCGAGCGAGCCCCCCTGAGCAGGACCCGCGGCGCGGCGCCCCCTCGAAGGAACTCACGACAAAGCGCGGGCCTTCACGCAGATCAGGCCGGTCCCGCGCGCCCGTTCTCCGCCGCGGACCTCAGCCCGCGGGCGTCGCCACGACCTCCGCCGCCGGCAGCTCGGAGGTGCAAAACGGGCAGCGCGTCGCCTTGATCGGCACCTTCGACACGCAGAAGGGGCACTCCTTCTCGCTGACCTTCGGCGGCTCGGGGGGCGCCTTCTGGCGCGCGCGCTCGTAGGCGCGGACGAGGAGGAAGACCGCGAACGCGACGACGAGGAAGGCGATGAGGTTGTCGATGAAGACGCCGTAGTTGATCGTCACGGCGCCGGCCTTCGTCGCCTCGGCGAGGGTGTTGTAGGGGCCGCCCGGCTCGCCCGGCTTGAGCACGACGAAGAGGTTGTGGAGCTTGACCCCGGCGAGCATCAGGCTGATCGGCGGCATGATCACGTCGGAGACGAGCGACTTGGCGATCGTCCCGAAGGCGGCGCCGACCGTGATGCCGATCGCCATGTCGACGAGGTTTCCGCGGACCGCGAAGGACTTGAATTCCTTGAACACGACCGCAAAATAGTCGCACATACGCGCGTCTCGGGGCCGCGCGCGCTGCAGTCGAGACGCGCGCGTGTAGACGTCGTTCCCCGCGAATTGACGACGGGCGGCGCCCCGAAGTGCGCCGCCCGCGTGCAGCCTCCTCACTACTGGCAGGGGAGGTAGACGTCGACGATCTCGCCGCTGCGGACCAGGCCGCTGGCGTCGCGGAACTCGAAGGCCGAGCGCTCGGCCCCGCAGTTGCCGCGGTCGTCGCACTCGACGAGGCGGTCGTAGTTGAGGTCGATGGCGACGAGGTCGACCTCGGCGACGGGGACGAGCTCGCGCAGCTCGCCGCGGCGGTCGCCGTCGAGATCGGACCAAAGGACCAGCTCGGCGAAGGCCGGGTCGGCGGCGGTGATCTTGCCGTCGCCGTCGGCGTCGAGCTCACGCAGCGCCGTGAAGCCGTGGTCGGCGCGGTCGCCCGAGGCGAGGACGGTGCCGCTGCCGAAGAGCTCGCGGCCGCTGTCGATGACGCCGTTGCCGTCGCGGTCGAGGGCGAGCCACGGCAGGGTCGGCCAGTCGGTGCTCAGGCACTCGCCGACGCCGTTGATGTCGAAGGCCGCGGCGGCGCCGGCCTCGAAGCGCAGCGGCTCGCGCTCGAAGTTGACGACCAGCGGCGTGTTGCAGTCGGGCTCCGACCACGAGTGGCGCTTGAAGTTCTCGCCGTCCCAGTAGCAGATCTCGCCCATGCAGCCGTAGTCGTAGCCGTCGCCCGGCCAGCACTCGACCGTGGCCATGCACTCGGTCCAGAACTCCTCGCCGTCGACCATGATGCAGTAGGAGTCGCCGTCGAGGCCGTTCTCGGTCGTGCACTCCGCGCTGTACTCCTCGGCGCAGGGCTCCGCGGCGTCGGGCTTGGGCTGCGGCTTGGGATCGGGCTGGCTGTCGTCGGTGCCGTCCGAGGTCGCGCCGCCGCCGTCCGTCTCCCCGCCGTCCGTCTCCCCGCCGTCGGTGTCGGTGTCCGACTCGCCGGGGAAGCCCTCGGTCTCCTCGCCCTCTTCGCCGTCGCTCGCCGAGTCGCCGGCGCTGGCGACGGGCCCCGCGTCGTCCTTGTCGCAGCCAGCGGCGACGAGGGAGAGGGTCGGGAGGAGGAGCGCGAGGGAGAGGGTCCGGGTCATCATGGCGTCCCCTGGTAAAGCAGGCCCCGTGCCAACTCGCGTAAAGCCCGTGCAAGCGCCTCTGCGCGACCTCCGGCGGGCGAGCCGGCGGGGATAGTGACAAGCGCGTCAGGGTCGGTGTGACATCGCTTGCGCGGCGCTCGGCGGGCTGTCATGGCGATCACGAGCAAGCTCACGGGTCGCGCTCGCGCGTCCTCGGGCGAGACGAGCTCAGGGCCACAGCTCGAACGCGGGGTAGCGGGCGGTCGCGCCGTTCGCCTCGCACCACCGCAAGGTCCGCCGCCAGGTCTCCTTGGTCTCCTCGTCGAGCCACGGCGAGCTCGCCAAGAACCGCAGCGCGC
>JAGQIT010000070.1 GCA_020431135.1 Myxococcales bacterium
CGCTCGCCCGCGTCGACGCCGATCCGCCACGAGCTGCCCATGCTCACCTGCGCGGCGTAGGTGCTGGCGATGCCCATGAGCGTGAGGAGAACGCCGAGGGCCGCCGTCGCCGTCGACGGCAGCCACAGCGGCTCGATCCACCCGAGGGCCTCGAAGAGCGCCGCGACGACGCTGAGGAGCACGCCGACGACGAAGAGCGCGCCGCCGAGCCACTCCGCCGAGCCGGGGCGCCCCGAGACGCCGGCGAAGCCGGTCGAGCCCGTCGCCCGCAGGTGCTGCCAGGTGCGCAGCCCGAAGGCGATCGCGTAGAAGAGGAGCAGGAGGGCGAGGGCTGCGGCGGCGCGTGACATCGCGGGGGGACCCCACGATAGCGGAGCGCGCCGCCGAAGTCCGCCGCTCGCTACTGGCAGCTCAGGTAGACGTCGACGACCTCGCCGCTGCGCATCGCCCCGGCGCCGTCGCGGAAGTCGAAGCGCGCGCGCTGCTTGCCGCAGTTGCCGCGGGCGTCGCAGTCGACGCGGTCGACGTAGTCGAGGCGGATGGCGACGAGGCCGGCGTCGGCGATCGGCGTCAGCTCGCGGAGCTCGCCGCGGCGATCGCCGTCGCTGTCGCTCCACAGGACGAGCTCGGCGAAGGCCGGATCGGCGGCCGTGATCGCGCCGTCGCCGTCGCTGTCGAGCTCCGCGAGCGCGGCGAAGCCGTGGTCGGCGAGGCCGCCGGCGGCGAGGCGGGTGCCGTCGCCGAAGAGCTCGCGGCCGTCAGTGATCACGCCGTCGCCGTCGCGATCGAGGGCGAGCCAGGGCGCCGACGGCCAGTCGGTGCTCAGGCACTCGCCGCGGCCGCTGATGTCGAAGGCGGCCGCGCCGGCGGGCTCGTAGGTGAGGGGCGCGTCGTCGAAGGCGACGACCAGCGGCGTGATGCAGTCCTCCTCCGACCACGAGTAGCGCGCGAGCCTCTCGCCGTCGAAGGTGCAGACCTCGCCCGTGCAGCCGTAGTCCCAGTTCTCGCCGGGCCAGCAATTCGGCGGGCCGCACTCGGTCCACACCTCCTCGCCCCCGAACTCGAGGCAGAGCGAGAAGCCGTCCTCGCCGTCGGCGGTCGTGCACTCGACCTCGGTGATCTCGCCGCTGCAGGCGACGGCGTTCGGCGCCCGCGGTGTCTTCTCCTCGCCGTCGTCGACGACCGCCTCGCCGTCGCCGTCGCCGTCACCGACGGAGCGCTCGGCGTCGCAGCCCGGGAGGACGAGCGCGGCGGCGGGGACGAGGAGGAGGGCGAGGGCGAGGTGGCGAGCGTTCATGGCGGGTCTCTCCGAGTGCGCCCCAGGGATTGCAGCGGCCGTGCCAACCGCGAATCTCCGCACAGAGGCGCTGCGACACCCCGACGGCGACGCGCACAGGCGCCGCTGTCACGATCGCCGCGACGCGCTCGGACAGGCCTGTCATGGCCGCGCGACGCCCGCGACCTCCGCGACCTCCGCGACGCTACACTCTCGCCGTGATGACGCCCCTGTCCTCCGCGCGGGCGCGCTACCGCCCGCTCGCCGCCGCCGATCTCGACGCCCTCCACGCCCTCGTCACCGACGCCCACATCCGGCGCTACCTCATGGACGGCGAGACGGTCGACCGCGCCTGGTGTGCGGACGCCATCACCGCGAGCGCCGCGCTCTTCGCCCGCCGCGGCGTCGGCCTCTGGCTCGTCTTCGCCGCCGCCGGGCTCGAGCTCGAGGTCGCCGATCCGCAGGCGCCGATCGGCCTGTGCGGCTTCCACGTCTTCGCCGACATCGACCCTGAGCCGCACCTCCTCTACGCCCTCCTCGCGCCGGCGACCGGCCGCGGCCTCGCCACCGAGATCGCCCGGGCGCTCGTCGCCTACGCCCGCGACGTCGCCGGCTTCGCGGAGATCGGCGCCGCGGTCGACGAGCCCAACCGGGCGTCGTCGCGGGTCCTCGACAAGGTCGGCTTCCGGCGCGCCGGCGCCTGCCCGGGCAAGTTCGGCGCGACGCTCCTCTACCGCTACCCGCGGTGATCCGACCCGGACCCGCGCCGCGGACGTGACGGCAGCGCGCGCGCGCGGTACCACCGTCGGGTGACCCCGGCCCTCGCCGCCCTCCTCGCCTTCGCGGTCTACGCCCTCGGCTATCGCCTCTACGCCCGCTTCCTCGCCGAGCGCGTCTTCCACCTCGACGACGCGCGCGAGACCCCGGCCCACACCCTGCGCGACGACGTCGACTACATCCCGACGCGGCCGGCGGTGCTCTTCGGCCACCACTTCGCGTCGATCACCGGCCTCGCGCCGATGCTCGG
>JAGQIT010000974.1 GCA_020431135.1 Myxococcales bacterium
GCCGACGGCGACCTCGACCTCGAGGCGACCGATCCGGTGGCTCGTCACGGCGCTGGCTCCTCCTCCTCGACGACCTCGCGGAGCTCGACCTCGACGCACGCGTGGAGCCACGCCTCAGGTCGGCTCAGGGCGTCGTCGCCGGCGACGCTGCGCTTGCGGGCGAGGATCCGGTAGCGGGCGGCCTGCGGGGGCGCGGAGAGGACGATCGCGTCGCCGATCCCCTCGACCGCGACGCGCTCGCCGTCGGCGGTGATCGCTGCGCCGCTGCGCTCGTCGCAGAGGGTGTAGAGGACGCCGCGCTGGCTGTAGGAGAGGCGGATGGGGGCCGCTTCGCCCGGCGCGACCGCGACGCGGTGTGGCAGCGGGATGTCGCGGAGCGGGGCGGCGAGGCCGAGGCCGAGGAGCTCGATCACACGATCGCGGGCGTCGCGGAGCGTGAAGTGCAGGGCGTCCTCGACCTCGCCGTCGCCGAGTTGGAGGTGGGCCTCGCGGTAGCGGCGGTAGGCGCCGCGGAGCGCCCTCCAGGCCGCGTCAAACTCGCTCCAGTGCGCCCCCTGCTCGTCATCGGCGAGCCAGTGCAGCGACGGGCGCAGGTGGGCCGGGGTCTCCGCGAGGATCGTCCGCGCGACCATCTGCTCGAAGGGATCGTCGGCGGCGCGGTTCGGATCGGCCTCGACGACGAAGGAGAGGCGCAGCGACCACGGGTCGCCGCCGTCCGCGTGCGTGAGGAGCGGCACCTCTCCGTCGACATCGTCGCTGATCTGACGGAGGTCCTCACGGACAGGTCGAAGGAGAACGTGCTCGACGAGGTGAATGCGGGGTCGCTCGCGCAGGCCGAGGCGCAGACGGACGCGCTCGACGAGGCCGGCGGCGGCGTCCGTGTCGGCGAAGATGTCGTGGCCGCTGCCGCGGGCGCGGCTCACCCGCGGGTAGCTCCGGAGGAAGCGCTGGCGATCCTCGATCAGCGCTTCGGTGTCGGCGTCGACAGTTGCGCCGTCGCCGTTGCCGATCTGGGTGTGATCGCCGATCTCCTCGGCGTAGCGGGCGAGGAGGTGGCACAGGAAGCGGTTCTGACGCTCGCGCGGATCGCCGCCGAGGACGGTGCGCTCGACGGCGTCGTCGAGCCACGCCGCTTGGGCCTTGGGGGCCCCGCGGACGAGGCCCTCGAGGTCGAGCTGCGGGTCACCGGTCGGTTGGGCGAAGTAGGTCTGCGGCGGGCGCTCCTCCGGCGAGAGGAGCGTCCGGGCGCGGGCGAGCTGGGCGAAGGCGTTGGCCAGGGGCTGGTCGAAGAGCAGGAGGTAGGCGGCGAGCTGCCGCGCCTGCGCTCGGCGCTCGGCGGGCGCGCTCGACGGGAGGCCGAAGGGCCCGACGCCGTAGGCGGCCGGGAATTGATGGAGGAGCGAGCGGTGGGCCGCGAGGCGGCGGTCACGACCCATCGGCCGCTCGTCCGCGCCTTGCCCGGCGCGGGCGGGGGGCCGCGCCGCGACGCGGCGGGTGTCGAGTCGGGCTTGGGCCGCGGCCGCGTCGACGCAGAGAGGGAGACCGGCGCGCAGGAGGGTCAGCCGTGAGCCGGTGGCGAGGGTGGGCGCGTGCCCAGGGGGGATCTCGAGGAACCAGCGCTCACGCGGGCCCGTCGCGCTCGCGGCGAGGCTCAGCGAGCGGACCGCGCGCACCGCGGGGACGTTCATCAAGGCGTGGAGGAGATCGGAGCTCCGGACCGTGCGCCGCAGCGGCGGCGCCTCGCCGACGATGAAGCCGTGGTCGAGCGCGGGCCCCTCGTAGCGCGCGTCGACGGCGAGCGCCTCGGCGGCGGCCGAGCCCTTGCCCGCGAAGCGCAGCGGCGGCGCGAGCTCGGCGTCGAGCGCCTCGCGGATCTCGGCGAGCACCGCCGCGGGATCGTCGACCGGCCCCACCTCGATCTTCGCGTCGACCCAGACCTCGTGCGGCGTCAGCAGGGCGACGACGTAGTCGTGGCACAGGCCCCGCTGCCCGTGCAGGCGAGCGGCGACGCGCGCGAGCACGACCTCGGCGGGCCAGCGATCGTCGGTCTGGACGAGCACGCGGAGCACACCCGCGATCGCGAGCGGCCGGGCGTTCGGATCGTGGACCGCGGCCTCTAGAAAGATCTCGCCGCCGTTCGGGAGCGCGACGAGGGGCGCCTCCTCGGGGGCCTCGGCCTCGATCCAGGCGTTCTTCACCCCCTCGACGTCGACGACGAGCTTGCGCAGGTCGAGGAGGGTGACGGGGTCGCAGCTCAGGATCGCCGCCGGGCCGGGGAGGGCGACGTCGACGTCGCCGCCGGCGAGGAGATCAGCGATCGGGTGGGCGATCCGATAGCCGAGGTCGGTGATCGCGTAGCAGAGCTGCTCGAGGATCGTGACGCCCGGGTCGTGGGCGTTGTAGTCGGTCCATTGCCCGCCGGCGAGGCGCTCGAGGTGACGGATCCCCGCCGCGCGCAGGCGGTCGTAGTCCATCGCCACATGCTCGAAGGGTCCGGTCGGCAGCGTCTGCGCGTCGGTCATGGGGGCTCCGCGGGGGGATCAGGCGCGGCCGAAGTCGCCGACGTCGTTGTAGTAGAAGTAGGGGCTCTTGCCGTCGCAGTTGCGGAAGAGCTGGATGCGGTCGCGACCCGGCGAGAAGCGGGCGATGGTCTTGTCCCCGCAGCGGAGCGTGAGCGCGTCGCCCGTGGCGATCAACGACCAGCTCCCGAGGCGGAGCACGCCGCCGTTGACGGTCGCCAGCTCGTTCCACGGGACCTCGGTCGCGTCGTCCAGCGCGCGGGCGATCTTGCGGAAGAAGAGCCTGTCGTTCTCGGCGTAGCTCGAGGCGAGCTGGAGCTGATGGTGGTTGCCCGCGTTGGCGTGGCGGAGCGCAAGGAGGTGGACCCACGCGTGCGCCGTGTCGGGGACTCGACCCGCGGGGTTGTCGGCCTGGTAGAAGCCGCTGGTGACGGGGGCGCCGAGGTCGGCGATGTGCGTGGCGTAGCCGAGGGTCGCCGCGCCCTTGAACTCGACGGGTCCGTTGACCTTGAGCGCGCCGTTGACCTGGGCGTCGCCGACGGCGAGCGGGCCGTGGATCGTCGTCGCGCCGCCGACAGTCAGCGGGCCGTGGATCGTCGTCGCGCCGCCGATGGTCAGCGGGCTGTGGATCTCGAGCCGCGCCCAGTCGCCCGCGAAGTTGAGGATCAGCGCCTCCTTGCCGTCGACGAGGGCGCGACCGGGGCTGCCGCGGCGCCCGCTGTGGCCGAACATCAGATCATGGGCTCGGAGCTGCGCCGCGCCCTGCTCCTGGACGTCGAGCTTGCTCAGCTTACCGCCGAGCGCCAGGTCGCGATGGATGACGACGTCGCCCGCTCCGGTCGCCATCAGGGCCCGCGTGCCGTCGCCGTAGACGAGGCTGAAGCCGTCGTCCTCGCGCAGGCCGACGTCCCACCACTGCTTGTTCGGCGCGCTCAGGCCGTAGCGGATCGACGCCCGCTTCTCGCCGGCGAACCAGCTCACGTGCGGGTTGTGGATCATGATCCCGGCCGCTCCGCCGGAGCCGATCGTGACGTGGTGATTGCCGTTGCCCCAGGCGTCGCTGGCGGTGACGACGAGGCGGTCCCAGCCGCCGCCGCCAGCGACCCGAACGTCGAGGGCGCCGGTAGGGTCGCGCGTGCCGACGCCGACTCCTGTCGATGCGGACAGGTGACCCTTGAGGTTGAGGTCGCCGCGATCGGTCTGGAACTCGGCGGCCCAGGTGTCCGCGCCCTGATCGCGGATGTAGAGGAGGTCGTCGACAGTGAGGTACACCTGGCCGTCGACGTTGCGGTAGAGCGCGCCGTCGGCCTCGATGTGGGCGACGGCGCCGAGCACCGAGACGCCGCCGCGCGCCTCCAGCCGCCCGCCGACGCTCAGCTCCTCGTGCACGGCCGTCGCGCCCTGGACCTCGACGCGCGCCCAGTCGCGGCCGAAGTTGAGGTGCAGCGACTCCTTGCCGTCGACGAGCGCGCGCCCGGGGGCGCCGCGGCGGGCGGAGTGGCCGAAGAGCAGATCGGCCGCGCGGATCACCGCCGCGTGGCCCTCGCGGACGTCGAGCTTGCTCTGCGCGCCGCTGATCGTCAGGTCACCGGCGATCGACGCGGGCCCGTCGACGGCGAGCTCGCCCTGGACGTGGAGCGCCGCCGGGCCCTGCCCCGACTGGAGGTGGAGCGTCCGGTTGTCGGTGGCGATCAGGCGGACGCCGAAGTCAGGGTTGTCGAGGAGTCCCTGGGTGAAGTCGATGTGCGGCGTCCCGCCCGGGTTGCGGGCGACGAGCTCGACGCCCGCGTTGGTCGCCAGGATCTTGAGGCGGTGGTAGCCGTCGCCTTCGACGCGGAGGTCACCCCCGCGGACGGTCAGGCGGTCCTCGGGGGCGGTCGTGCCGACGCCGAGGTTGCCGGTGCCCGCGTCGATGAAGAGGCGCGTGTTGTTCGCCCCGTCGGCGACACCGAACCCCGCGCGGGCGGTCGCCGGATCGTCGGGGCGCTGCGCCGGGTTCAGGCTGATCTGCCAGTCGGGGTTGGCCGCGGGGTAGGTCGCGTAGAGGCGCAGCGCCCGGCGCTGAACGCCAGGCGCCGCGACGACGCTGAGGGGCTCGCCGGGGAGGCGGAAGACCCCGTCCTCCGCTTGGTTGAGCTGGGCGTCGATCAGATCGCGGAAGTTCGCCTCGGTCGGGATCGCGTTCTTGACGAAGTAGGCCCGGAGCTGCTTGCGGTTCTTGGTGGTGATCGCCATGGCTCCTCGTTGGGTTCAGCCGATGATGAAGTCGAGCTCGACCTTCAAGTAGTCGATGCCCGTGAAGGAGGTCTGCTGGTAGTCGCGCTCGCGGATCACGTCGATGTGGTGCCGGCGCGCCGCGACCAGCACCTGATCGGGGCGCTCCGCGGCGACGTGATAGTCCTCGTCGGTCGGCGGCAGCACGGTGAAGTCGACGCCGTTCTCGCTGCGCGCGAGGCGGATCTCTGCGACGTAGTCGACGTAGTCGCGGCGATCGACGAAGTCGAGGATGCTGCTCGCGTAGATCCGGCCGCCGATGGTCAGCTCGGCGCCCTCGTCGTAGGCCCACGGCGAGAGGAAGCGCGAGAGATCGTCGCCGAGCCGCTCCGACGCCCGCCGCACGTCCTCGCCGGCGTGGAAGCGGACGCCGAGGCGCACAGACACGGCGACGTAGTGCGGGTTGCGGACGACGATCCGCGCCGACGCGGGGGCGACCTCCTCGAGGTGGGCTTGGACCTCCGCGAGGAGGTCGGCCGAGGCCCGCGGCGCGAAGGCGTCCGCCGGGAGCTGAGCGCGGAGGTCGGGGATCACCAGGACGTCGACGGCCCCGGGCCCCTTCGCCGCCGCGGCGGGCAGGCACTTCGCCTTGTAGATCGCGGCGAAGCGCTGGAGCACGAGGCGCTCGTAGTCCCACGGCGTCAGCGCCCGCGACTTGTGGCGCAGACGCTCGCTGACCCGGGTGTAGAAGCGGGCGG
>JAGQIT010000975.1 GCA_020431135.1 Myxococcales bacterium
AGAAGGTGCAGAACTTGTCGCAGCCGCGCTGGATGACGACCTGGCCGCTGACGCCGTCGTCGTCGGCGACGCCGTTGAGGCCCTCGTAGACCTCGGTCTTGTCGAGCTCGACGTCGAGGACCGCGTCGCCCTCGCGGGCGCGATCGACGAGGTCGGCGATCCCGCGGTAGGCGTCGGGGCCGACGACGAGGCTGATGTGCGGCGCCCGCTCGGCGACCTTGTCGCGCAGGTGCTCCGCCATGCAGCCCGTGATCCCGAAGATCAGATCGGGGTTTTGGCGGCGGTGGCGGAGGAGCTGGCTGGTTCGCCCGTAGACCCGCTCCTCGGCCTTCTCGCGGACGGCGCAGGTGTTGAGGAGAACGACGTCGGCGTCGGCGGGATCCCGGACGCGGACGTAGCCGCGCGCGGCGAGCTGACCGAGGATCAGCGCCGAGTCGGCCTCGTTCATCTGGCAGCCGAGGGTCTCGAGGTAGACCCGCGGACCGTCGCCGGTGACGGGCGCCTCTGGCGGCGCCGGCGTCGGCTGCCCAGGCGTCCGAATCTGCACGAGCTGTGGCATTTGCGGCCGCGAATGTACGCCAAATTGCGCCTCGGCGCTCGCTGTCGGCGCTCCGCTTGGGCGTGGACGACCGCGCGCCGACCGGCTATCTTCGCGCATGGCTCGGTTGGGGGCGGAGGACGCCCCGGGAGGCCGGGCTCGCGCACCCAGCGCAACCCTCCGCGCCGCAATCCTTTGCCGAACAGCGCGCAGAGGCCCTAGACTCGCCCAGCCTCCGTCCGACCGCACCCTGGACCCAGGAGAACCTATGCATCGCATTCGCATTGCTTCGCTCCTCGTCGCCGCCCTGAGCCTCGCAGCCTGCCAAGGTGGCGCGCCGTCGCCGCAGAAGGCCGACCCCAAGGACCTCGAGAAGATCGAGGGCCAAGACGGCAAGGCCGCGACCACGAAGAAGGAGACCGGCGACATCCCGGATCCGGTCGCCACGGTCAACGACAAGGCGATCACGGCGGAGGACTTCCGCTCGATCTACGACCTCAAGGTCAAGAAGTACTCCGACCGCGGGCGCGAGATCCCGCCGAGCGCCGACCGCCGCTACCGCAAGTCGATCACCGATCGCCTCATCTACCAGGAGGTCCTCCGCCAGGAGGCCGCGGCCCGCGGGATCAACTACGACGAGGACAAGCTGCGCGAGCGCGAGGAGCAGCAGCGCCGCGGGATCAAGGACTGGGAGAAGCACCTCGGCCGCCGCGGCGAGACCGAGACCAGCCTGCGCGACATGTACGTCGCCGAGCTCCTCGAGCTGAAGCTCCTCGAGGTCGACGGCAAGCTGACCGTCACCGATCAGGAGGTCGACGAGGAGTACGAGAAGGTCAAGCCGAACTACCACTCCGACAAGGAGCGGGTGCACGCGGCCCACATCCTGATCCCGATCGGCCCGCAGCCGGTCAACCCGCACGACCCGGGCAGCGAGCCGAGCGAGGCCGAGAAGGCGAAGCAGAAGGAGGAGGCGCTGGCCAAGGCGGAGGAGATCTACAAGCTCGCCGCCGCCCCCGACGCCAACTTCGAGGAGCTCGCCAAGGAGCACTCGATCGGCCCGAGCGCCGACAAGGGCGGCGACCTCGGCATCTTCACCAAGGACCGCATGGTCGAGGAGTTCAGCGCCGCGGCCTTCAAGCTCAAGCCCGGCGAGATCTCGAAGCCCGTCGAGACCAAGTTCGGCATCCACATCATCAAGTGCCTCGGCAAGTACCCGGCCGGCGACCTCCCGAAGGACGCGCTCGCCGA